>NZ_CANSHK010000008.1:0-87905 GCF_947646745.1 uncultured Methylovirgula sp.
ATCCCTATGGGCGGCCGGTTTGCGTCGCCTATTACGGATATTAGCCACCCGCCGCGGCGCGTCCCCATGCACGGCTTTATTCCCGATAGCCCTTATGCCGAGGCTGTAGCCTCGCCGAGCCACGATTCGCGGGGCGGGAAACCGCTGCAGGCCATCATCCTGCACTATACCGGCATGGCGACAGGGCCGGCGGCCTTGGCGCGGCTTTGCGATCCGGCCTCGGAAGTTTCGGCGCATTATGTCGTCGAGGAAGACGGGCGGATTTTCCAGCTCGTGCCCGAGGCGCGCCGCGCCTGGCATGCGGGCAAGAGTTTCTGGGCCGGCGAGACGGACATGAACGCCGCGTCCGTCGGCATCGAAATCGTCAACGGCGGCCATGATTTTGGCAGCCCGCCCTTTCCGCCGGGGCAGATCGACGCTTTGATCGCGCTCTGCCGCGACATCGCTAAGCGGCGCGAAATCCCGCCACAGAACATTCTTGCCCATTCCGACATCGCACCAGACCGCAAGAGGGATCCGGGCGAACGTTTTCCCTGGGCGAAGCTCGCGGCGGCCGGTCTTGGACATTACGTGTCGCCGCATGCCATTGGCGATGATACGGGCTTAAGCCTCGGCGACGCGGGCGCCGAGGTCTGGGACCTGCAGCGCAAATTGGTAGCTTATGGCTACGGGCTCGAGGTCACCGGCGTCTATGACAAAAAAACGCAGGCTGTGGTGACGGCCTTCCAGCGCCATTTCCGGCCGGCACGCGTCGACGGCAAAGCCGATCGTTCGACCCGCGAGACTTTACTTGATCTCATCAGCGACGGCGCTGAAACCTAATCGCCTAGTGAAGGGCTTGCAGGCCAGCCCTGGCGATGAACTCGAGGAGCCGCGCCACCGCCGCGCTTGGACGCGCAACTCCGGCTTCCCAGGCGATGATCGTCCGCGGCTCGATATTGAGGCGGCGCGCAAAATCGATCACGCTCATGCCTTCGCGCTTACGCAAGGCACGCAGCGCGATGGCGGATTGCAAGGCAGTGCCGATTTGGGGCGCTTCAGTCTCGGGCTCTTGCTCGCTCAGACAAAGGCGATCGAATTCCAGCATTCTCTGCTTGTCGATGAGACCCGCAACAAAGAGCCGCGCCATAGCGCCATGAACGATCTCGCAGGTCTTGCTGCAATAGGTGAGAGCCATCAGGATCATCTCCTTCGAGCCCAGTGCCTTGCGGCACAGAACTCGGGCAAACCCTGACGCATTGTGTGAAACGGTGGCGTGCACGCGCTCCCTGGAAGCGGCGACCGCCGTCTCTGCGAACTGCGAACTTATACTAGGCCCCGTTGCTTGCGCGAACCTAGCAATCCTGCCTTTGACGGCTGGATCGTTTGCCCGCGCCTATTCCGCGGCGACGGCCGTGCGGTCGTAGTTGAGGATCGGCGCGAGCCAGCGTTCCGCCGCGTCGGCGCTCATCCCCTTGCGACGCGCATAATCCTCGACCTGGTCGCGCTCGATCTTGCCGACGCCGAAATAATCGGCTTGCGGATGCGCGAAATAAAGTCCGCTGACCGAGGAGCCTGGCCACATGGCGAAGCTCTCCGTCAGCTTCACGCCGATGCGCCGCTCGGCTTGCAGAAGTTCGAACAGCGTCGCCTTTTCGGTATGGTCGGGCTGCGCCGGATAGCCGGGGGCAGGGCGGATGCCGCGATAGGTCTCCGCAATCCGGTCTTCGTTGGTCAGCGCTTCATCCGGGGCATAGGCCCAGAACTCGCGCCGCACACGCTCGTGCATCCGCTCGGCAAACGCCTCGGCGATACGGTCGGCAAGCGCCTTGACCAGGATCGAGCGATAATCGTCATTGGCCTTGGCGAAACGCTCGGCGAGCTTTTCCTCGCGCGCGCCAGCGGTGACGACGAAGCCGCCGATATAATCGGCCTTGCCGCTGCCTTCCGGCGCGATGAAATCGGCGAGGGCGAGATTATGCCGGCCCTCGCGCTTCGAAAGCTGCTGGCGCAAGCTATGCAGCACGGCCAGCGTTTCGCTGCGCGACTCGCCCGTGTAAAGGCGGATGTCGTCGCCGACTGCATTCGCCGGCCAGAAGCCGATCACGGCTTTCGGATCGAACCAGCGCTCGGTGACGATCTGCTTCAGCATGTCCTGCGCGTCTTCGTAGAGCTGGCGCGCTGCCTCGCCCTGTTCCTTGTCGTCGAGGATTTCTGGGAAATGCCCGCGCAATTCCCAAGTGCGGAAGAAGGGCGTCCAATCGATATAGGGGATCAGTTCCTCGACCTCGTAGGAACGGAAGATGCGCGTGCCGGTGAAGGTCGGCTTCGGCGGGACATAGTCGGAAAAATCAAGCTTCAAGGCATTTGCCCGCGCCTGCGCGAGCGAGACGCGCGCCTTGTCGCGCTCGGCGCGCGCATGCGCCTCGGCAACCTTCTGATATTCGGCGCGCACCTTCTCGATATAGGCGGTGCGGTTCTCGGGCGAGAGCAGCGCTTGCACGGTGCCGACAGCGCGGCTTGCATCGGTGACATAAACCGTCTGGCCGCGGTGATAGTTCGGATGAATCTTCACCGCCGTATGCACGCGGCTCGTTGTCGCCCCGCCGATCAGCAGCGGCAGGCCGAAACCTTCGCGCTCCATTTCCGACGCGACGAAGCACATCTCTTCGAGCGACGGCGTGATAAGGCCTGAAAGGCCGATGGCATCGACATTTTCGGCTTTCGCCGTTTCGAGAATTTTCTGCGCCGGCACCATGACGCCGAGATCGATAATCTCGTAATTGTTGCAGGCGAGCACGACGCCGACAATGTTCTTGCCGATGTCATGCACATCGCCCTTCACCGTCGCCATCAGGATCTTGCCGGCGCTGGAACGAACATTATCGGCCTTCTCCTCCTCCATATAGGGCAGGAGATAGGCGACGGCCTGTTTCATCACCCGCGCGGATTTGACGACCTGCGGCAGAAACATCTTGCCTGAGCCGAAGAGATCGCCGACCACATTCATGCCGGCCATCAGCGGCCCTTCGATCACGTCGAGCGGCCGCACCGCCTTTTGCCGCGCCTCTTCAACATCGGCGTCGATATATTCGGTGATGCCGGCGACGAGCGCATGTTCGAGCCGCTTCTCGACTGGCAGTTCGCGCCAGGCGAGGTCTTTTTCCTTCGCCTCCGCGCCCTTGCCTTTATAACTTTCGGCGAGCGCCAGCAGCCGCTCGGTCGCATCCGACCGGCGGTTCAGCACGACGTCTTCGCAGGCCTCGCGCAGCGCTGGGTCGATGTCCTCATAGACGGCGAGCTGGCCGGCATTGACGATGCCCATGTCCATGCCCGCAGCAATGGCGTGATAGAGGAAAACCGAATGCATCGCCTCGCGCACCCGCTCATTGCCGCGAAACGAAAAGGAGAGGTTCGAGACGCCGCCGGAAATGTGGACAAGCGGGAAGCGCTTGCGGATTTCGCGCGCAGCCTCGATGAAATCGACGCCGTAATTGTTATGTTCCTCGATGCCGGTCGCAACGGCGAAGATGTTGGGATCGAAGATGATGTCCTGCGGCGGAAAGCCGACCGTCTCCGTCAGGATTTTATAGGCGCGCGCCGAAATCTCGACCTTTCGGGTCAGCGAATCCGCCTGGCCCTTTTCGTCGAAGGCCATGACGACGACGGCGGCGCCGTAGCGGCGCACGATCTTGGCCTGCTCGATGAACTTTTCCTCGCCTTCCTTGAGCGATATCGAGTTTACGACCGGCTTGCCTTGCAGACATTTGAGACCGGCCTCGATCACCGAGAATTTCGATGAATCAATCATCACCGGCACGCGGGCGATATCGGGCTCCGCCGCGACGAGGTTGAGGAAATCGACCATGGCTTGCTGTGAATCGAGCAAACCTTCATCCATGTTGACGTCGATGATCTGCGCGCCATTGCTGACTTGATCGCGAGCCACGTCGAGCGCGGCGGCAAAATCGCCGTCCTTGATCAGTTTGCGGAAGCGCGCCGAACCGGTGACATTGGTGCGTTCGCCGACATTGACGAAGCGGATGTCCGGCGTGAGCGTGAAGGGTTCGAGGCCTGAGAGGCGCAGCCGCGGCTCGATCTCGGGAATATCGCGAGGGCGAAGGCCGCCGACGCGCTTGGCAATCGCATGGATATGCGCCGGCGTCGTGCCGCAGCAACCGCCGACGATGTTGACGAGGCCTGCCTCGGCGAATTCGCCGATGAGGCCCGCCATATAGTCGGGGCTTTCGTCATAGAGGCCGAATTCGTTGGGCAGGCCGGCATTGGGGTAGGCGCAGATCAGCGTATCGGCGATGCGCGAAAGCTCGGCGAGATGCGCCCGCATCTCGCGCGCGCCCAGCGCGCAATTCAAACCGATCGAGAACGGCGCCGCATGCTGAAGCGAATACCAGAAGGCCGCCGGCGTTTGGCCGGAGAGCGTGCGGCCTGAAAGATCGGTGATCGTGCCCGAGATCATCACCGGCAGCTTGCGACCGATCGTCTCGAACACGTCGTCGAGGCCGGCATAGGCGGCCTTGGCATTGAGCGTGTCGAAAATCGTCTCGATCAGCAGAATATCCGCACCGCCTTCGATCAGCGCTTCGGCTGCTTCGGCATAGGCCGCGCGCAATTCGTCGAAGGTCACGGCACGGAAGCCGGGGTCGTTGACGTCCGGCGAGATCGAGGCCGTGCGGTTCGTCGGGCCGATCGAACCGGCGACGAAGCGTCGGCGCCCGTCTTTCGCCATCGCCGCATCGGCGGCGCGGCGGGCGAGGCGTGCCGCTTCGCGGTTCAATTCGGCGACCAACTCCTGCATGCCGTAATCGGCCTGGGCGATGCGGGTCGAGGAGAACGTGTTGGTCGCGAGAATGTCCGCACCGGCCTCGGCATAGGCGAGGTGGATCGCCTCGATCGCATGCGGCTGCGTCAAGACCAAAAGGTCGTTGTTGCCGCGCAGGTCACTCGGCCAATCGGCAAAACGCTTGCCGCGAAAGTCCGCTTCCGAAAATTTATGCGTCTGAATCATCGTGCCCATGGCGCCGTCGAGCACCAGGATGCGCTCCCTGGCGGCCGCACGAAGTTCATTCTCAATCTCGGACACAGGGACTTTGGGCATTCAGAGGTCTTTCGTCTCGGCTTTCGGCCGCAGGCCGATCAAGTGGCAGATCGCATAGACGAGATCCGCGCGGTTCATCGTGTAGAAATGGAAATGCTCGATGCCGGCGTCAACGAGGTCGAACACCTGCTCGGCCGCGATCGTCGCGGCGATCAGGCGGCGCGTCGTCGGATCGTCATCGAGCCCTTCGAAACGCTCGGCGAGCCAAGCCGGCACGCTGGCGCCGGCCCTTTCGGCGAACCGCGCCGTTTGGCGGAAGTTCTGCACCGGCACGATGCCGGGAATGATCGGGATATTGATGCCGCTGGCGCGGGCTTTGTCGAGGAAACGGAAATAGACCTCGTTCTCGAAGAAGAACTGGGTGATCGCCCGCGTCGCCCCGGCATCGATCTTGGCTTTCAGCGCGTCGATATCCTGATCGATCGAGGCGCTTTCGGGATGGCCCTCGGGATAGGTCGAGACGCTGATCTCGAAATCGGCGAGGCGTCTCAGCCCGGCGACCAGGGCGGTCGAACTGGCATAGCCTTCGGGATGCGGGTGGAACCGACCTGCGACGCCCCCCGGCGGATCGCCGCGCAAGGCCACGATATGGCGTACGCCGATCTCCCAATAGGAGCGGGCGATTTCATCGACCTCGGCGCAGGTTGCGCCGACGCAGGTGAGATGCGCGGCGGGCTTGATCGTGGTCTCGCGAACGATGCGGGCGACCGTGGCATGGGTGCGCTCGCGCGTCGCGCCGCCGGCGCCATAGGTCACCGAGACGAATTCCGGCGCCAGCGGCGCCAGCCGTTCGATCGAGGTCCACAGCGTCCGCTCCATCTCCTCCGTCTGCGGCGGGAAGAATTCGAAAGAGACGTTCATGCCCGTGCAGATGCGGCGGCTGGCGCGCGGCAGGGCAGCGGAAAAGTCGGCCAGAGCCATCAGGCAAACTCGCGATTGGTGAGCGGGACGGGGTCGGCGATGGTGCGGCGGTCGCGGCCGAGCCAAAGGGAGACGGTGAGCTTGCCGCCATCCTTCTTGCTCGGCACAAGATCGCGCCGTCCGATGACCTCCAGACCAGCCTCTTGCAGCAGGTCGGCGATCTCCTCGCCCGAGAAGCCGAGCCTGCGGTGCGCATGCGCCGTGCGCAGGCTTTCTTCTTCATGGGGGGCGAAATCGACGATCAGCAAACGCCCGGATGGGCGCAGGGCACGCGCGGCTTCGCGCACGGCACGGGCGGGATCGTCAAGATAGTGCAGCACTTGATGGACGATGACGAGGTCGTAGCCATCATGCTCGACCGGTAGTGCATAGATGTCGCCCTGGCGGAGCTGGACATTGCGCAGCCCGGCCTTCTCGATCCGGGCGCGGGCGAGGGCGAGCATCTGCGGCGACTGGTCGATGCCGACGGCACGGCCGGCGCGCGGCGCCAGAAGTTCGAGCATCCGCCCGGTGCCCGTGCCGAGGTCGAGCAGGGCATGGAGCGGCGTCCGGCCGACCAAGTCATTGATCGCAGCTTCGACCCGTTCCTCGCGGATATGCAGTGCTCTGATCTGGTCCCAATCCGCCGCATGGGCGGCAAAGTAACGGGCGGCCTGTTCGGCCCGGAGACGCCGGACTTCGGCAAGCCGGCCGCGGTCGGCGGAGCGGGTCGCGTCGCCCGGCGCGAGCATGGCGAGGACGGTCGAAAGCAGCCGGCCTGCCGGTCCGCTGCTTGCCGCAAGGAAAAAGACCCAGGCGCCCTCGCGGTGACGCTCGACCAATCCGGCTTCGACCAAGAGCTTGAGATGCCGTGAGATTCGCGGCTGCGATTGGCCGAGGATCGTGACCAGTTCGGTCACCGTCAATTCGGCTTCGGCGAGCAAGGCCAGCAGGCGCAAGCGCGTCGGCTCGCCCGCCGCGGCGAGTGCCGTCAGCAGCGAGTCGAAGGAAAGCGCCGGGTCTGTCGCCTGGGTCATTACAGATACCATATAAAGATATCTTTATATTGTAAAGTGAAAAGGTCCTTCCAAGGGTCGCCCAGAGCGCGGCACGCGCTCACGTTTTCGCCGGAATGTATTTGGCTGCCGTTCAGCTAGGGCGACTTATACGCATGGATGTCATGCGAGCGCGCGTGTACTCGAATTACAGAGACGAAATAAATGGTGAAGTGTCTCTGTTGTGTGGGAACACACGTCGCGGGCATGGCACAGACAACACATCAAGCGACAAACACGCGAGGCTGTGCAGTTTCACATAGCTTTCGTTAACCGCACGCAGCAAATTGTTGTTCGTTCGAATCAACATGGTGCGTGCGATTCGAAACGAAGTTTTAAAGCATTGTGAACGCATAGTTTCAGCGACACGTACAATGCGCCGACAAAGCCACAATCTCATCAAGTTTGCGCCGCGGAGCGCGAGCACGTTGAAGAGACTGCGGCGAACGCCAATGAGAAGCGAAGCGCGTCGCAAGGGAGAGAGGCCCGAAGAGACCTGAAAGAAAATGCCGACGGTGTTGAACGGGCGGACGTTCAGAACCGGACGAATGAAGGATGAGAAGTATGCGGATCATTTACGATAACGACATCGAAGGGGTGAAGGTCGTGCCGATCGGCCGCATTCATGCCGCTTCGGGCTGGCACGGGCGCCGCTCCGCGGTGACTCAAGAATTCTACAAGGCCAAGGCGCTCGAGAACCTCGTCGACGTCGCCGAGGATTGCGATGCCGATGCGATCATCGAAGTCGATTACGGCGTTGACCATGCCGACGATGGCGACCTGCCCGGCGCGGCGACGCTGCAGCGGGTCAGTGTCAGCGGCCTCGCCGTCAAATTGATGCGGGCCTGATTTTCGGATTTCGGATCTGGAACGCGGTTTCGCGTTCCAGCCCTCTCTACGCTTGTGCGCGGTCTTCGTCGGAAAGCCGCTGTCGCGTTCCGGACCCAGCGTTATCGCGAGAATTTTTTATATTTGATCCGGTGCGGGATCACGCTGTCGATGCCGAGACGGCGCTTCTTGTCTTCCTCGTAATCGGCGAAATTCCCCTCGAACCATTCGACATGGCTGTCGCCCTCGAAGGCGAGCATGTGCGTCGCGATCCGGTCCAGGAAGAAGCGATCGTGCGACGTCACCAACACGCAGCCGGCGAATTCCATCAGCGCTTCCTCGAGCGCGCGGAGGGTATCGACGTCGAGGTCGTTGGTCGGCTCGTCGAGCAGGAGCAGATTGGCGCCTGATTTCAGCATTTTGGCAAGATGGACGCGGTTGCGCTCGCCGCCGGAGAGCTGGCCGACCTTCTTTTGCTGATCCGAGCCTTTGAAATTGAAGGCCGAGACATAGGCGCGCGAGTTCACCTCCCGCTTGCCGAGCAGGATCAGATCGTTGCCGCCGGAAATCTCTTCCCACACGTTCTTGCCGGGATCGAGCGCGTCGCGCGACTGATCGACATAACCGAGATGCACGCTTTCGCCGATCGTGATCGTGCCGGCATCCGGCTTGTCCTGGCCAGTGATCATGCGAAAGAGCGTCGTTTTGCCGGCCCCGTTCGGACCGATGACGCCGACGATGCCGCCCGGCGGCAATTTGAACGACAGATTGTCGATGAGCAGTTTGTCGCCGAACCCCTTCGACAGGTTCTCGACGTCGATCACATTGTTGCCCAGCCGTTCGCCGATCGGAATGACGATCTGCGCGGCGCTCGGCGCGCGGTCGTTCTGCTTGGCGAGCAAGTCCTCATAGCGCTGGATGCGCGCTTTCGATTTCGCCTGCCGCGCCTTGGGGCTTGACGCGATCCAGCCGGCTTCCGCTTCCAATTGTTTGACGCGGGCGGCTTCTTCGCGCGATTCCTGCAAGAGGCGCTTCTGCTTCTGCACGAGCCAGGCAGAATAATTGCCCTCGTAAGGAATGCCGCGGCCGCGATCGAGCTCTAGGATCCAGCCGGTCACATTGTCGAGAAAATAGCGGTCGTGAGTGACGATCAGGATAGCGCCGGGATAGGCCCGCAAGTGCCCCTCCAGCCAGTTGACGGTCTCGGCGTCGAGATGGTTGGTCGGCTCGTCGAGCAGCAGCAATTCCGGCTTTTCGAGCAGCAGCCGGCAGAGCGCGACGCGGCGGCGCTCGCCGCCCGAGAGCTTGTCGACCGGCCAGTCGTTGGGCGGGCAGCCGAGCGCCTCCATCGCCTGATCGACTTGGGAATCGAGATCCCACAGGCCCTGCGCCTCGATTTCGTCCTGCAATTTGGTCATCTCGTCCGCCGTCTCGTCCGAATAATTCATGGCGAGTTCGTTGTAGCGGTCGAGGATCGCTTGCTTGGCGGCGACGCCTTGCATGACGTTGCCGCGCACGTCGAGATCTTCGTCGAGCTGGGGTTCCTGCGGCAGGTAGCCCGTCCGCGCTCCCTCCGCGACGAAGCCTTCGCCGCTGAACTCCTTATCGATCCCGGACATGATGCGCAGGAGCGTGGATTTGCCGGCGCCGTTGATGCCCAGGACGCCGATCTTGGCATCCGGGTAGAAGGAAAGGTTGACGTTTTCCAAGACCTTCTTGCCGCCGGGATAGGTCTTGGTCAAACCTTGCATGTGATAGATAAATTGCCGCGCCATAGCAGGCTTTTCTCACTCATTTGATTGTTGGGAATTGGCCGCTTTCTAATCGTCCCGACGGCCGCGGTCCAGCGGCATCGACATTGTGCAAACAAGCTTGTTTTTTGATGACAGCTTGGTCTTTTGGTCGTCACAATCGGGTGGTGACTTGCGCGCCGAGATCACCCTGATCGGAGCAACCTGGTTTGGCGCGCCCGAGCCCGCGCGGCGAAGTTCGGTTGATCCAAAATAATGAACGTGGTCGATTCTCGATTTAGAGCGGGACCTTGCGAAAGACCGGCATCGACTTTTTCCGTCTCCCGCTTTAGGCCGAAAGGCCACAAATTCCATATGGATGTGCTCGAAAGGAACGGCAACGTGACCGATGTCGAAACGCGCGATCTCAGCAAAAATCCGGCCCGCGCCGAGCCGATCGCCCCGAGCCTTCCGGCGCAGCCGAACCGTTCGAACGCGGCGCCGCCGCCGCCGGCAAAACCGCGCGGCAGTATTTTCGCCGCCGATCTCCCGCGCGGCACCGACTCCCTGGGGCAGATGGCTGCCCTGCGGCCTCTTGCCGAACTCGCGGCGCATCGCGATGCCGAGACGCCGCTGACCATCGGCCTTCTTGGCCGCTCCGGGGCGGGCAAAAGCTTTGCGCTGGCGGCACTGCTCGGCGATGTCGAGGCGCTGAGTGCCGCGCCCGGCGAGACGATGGTGCGGCGGATCCATATTGTGCGGATTGATGCCGCCTCGCTCGACGGCGAGCCGAGCGTGGCCCTTGCCGGAGCGGTCTATGACAAATTGGGCGCCGCTTATCCGGAATTCGTGCGTGAAGCGGCCCATGCGGTCCGTGACCCGCATGTCGTCGCGCGCGAGGCAGCGCAGCGGCTCGACGAGGCCCGGCGCCGGCTCGATTCCGAACGCCAATCGTTACACGAAATCGAGAACCGCCGCGGGCGGCTGACCGAAACCATTCTCTTTGAATCGGCTGGATCGCAAGTCGACACATTTGCGCGAACCAACCGCGGCAAGATCGAGAGCCGGCTGGCGAGCTTCGGCATTACCGGCGATCCCATCGCCAATTATAAATCGATGGTGCGCGATGTTGCCGATGCCGGCGGTGCGCTGGGACGGGCCGGGGCGGCGCTGCGGGCCTTCTGGGCTTTTGCCGGCCAGGGCCGGCTGCTCATCGCCGCGCTGGTTCTGTTTCTTGTCGGCGCTGGCCTCGATAATGCGGTGGCCCAGCATGACCTCTGGCTCGCGTCCCTCGCCAAGTCCGGTAAGGGCTTCGTCCCACTGTCGGCTTGGCTCAGCGATCATATCGGCTGGCTGAGTTTTGCCGGCAAATTGGCCTATTTGGGCGCCGCGGCCGCGCTTGCCACCAATATTTTGCGCGGCGTGCTCTTCCTCAACCCGCTGTTCCGCGGCGTCAGTTTGCTGAAAAGCGACGTGGCTGCGCGGCGCCAGGCGCTCGATCAGCTCTATGCGCATCAAACGCGCCGCGTCGACGGACTGGAGGCCGACGTCGATCTTGCGGCCCGCGCTGCGGCCGAGGCCGACCGGCGCGCCGGCAATGCCGTGCGCGGCGCACTGCAGAGCGAGCCATCGCCGTTCAAGGAGCGCGGCGCCAAGGCGCAGGCCGAACATTTCTTCGCTTCGCTGGCCACCTATCTCGTCGGGACCCAGAAGGCGACGGCTGGCGCCTTGTCGGTGCCGGACCGCATTCTCATCGCGTTGGACGATGTCGATGCCCTGCCGCCCGCGCAGATGCGCGCCTTGCTTGAAGCGGCGCACCGCGCCTTCGCCCATCGCGGCTTCGTGACGATCATTGCCGCCGACCCGGCACGGCTGACGGAAGAGGCCGATGCGTTCGACAAATGGATTCAGGTGCCGTTCCGCCTCGATGCGGCGGGGAGTGCCGATTATGCCGGCTTCGTCGAGCAGGCGATCGGCCGCGCCGGCACGCCGGACGCCGCAGGCAAGGGGCCGATCGCGCCGGTGCATGATTGGTCGATTTCGGCCGAGGAATCGGCGCTTCTCGCCGGGCTGGCACCGCTCGCCGGCGGCACGCCGCGCGCTGTCAAGCGCTTCGTCAATCTCTATCGCATTGCGCGCGGGCAGGCGGGGGCCAACCGGGGAACGTTGGCGCTGTTTCTGGCTCTGTTCAATGGGGGAACGGCCGACGAGATCGGCACGTTGCGGCGGGCTTTATCGTGGCGCGACGCCAATGCGCCGCTCGATCTCAACGGCGGCGGAGCGCGGCTGATGCAGGGGCTCGATGCAGCGCAAAGCCTTGACGGGCTCGTCACCGTAGGGGCCGCGCGCCGCACGGCGGCGATCGCGCGGGCCTTCTCGACGGGGAGCGGCGCTTAGATCAGCGCCGCCGCTTTCGACAGAGCGATATAGAGGCCGATCAGGAAGGGAATGCCGACCGCAGCCCAGGCGATGGCGCCGACGATGCCGAACTGGCCCCGCGCCGCCGTCGCCGCATTTGCCGCGACCCTGTCTTCCTTCAGAAGCGCCCGCTCGCGCGCAACTTCTTCTTCCGACATCCAATATTTCGAATCGACCGGCCGCACCAAGGCATTGCAGATAAGACCCGCGAACAGCAGACCGGCCATGACGTAAAGCGTCAGGTCGTAGAGCCGCGTATGCACGACGCCGTGATCGATGCCGAATTGCCGAAGCGAGGCAATGACGAATGGCCCGACGACGCCGGCGGCCGACCAGGCCGTGATCAAGCGGCCATGGATGGCGCCGACCATCTGCGGCCCGAAAATATCGGCGAGATAGGCCGGCAGCGTCGCGAAGCCGCCGCCATACATGGTGAGGATGATGCAGAGCGACGCGACGAACGCCGCCGCAAGCCCGGCATGGCCCCAATTCGGCAGCAGGCAATAGAGGATGATGCCCAAGACGAAGATCGTATAATAGGTGTTCTTGCGGCCGAGGAAATCCGACAACGACGCCCAGAAGAGACGGCCGAGCGAGTTGAAAAGGCTGATGAGGCCGACGAGACCCGCCGCAGCCGCGGCAATGGCCGCTTTCTGCGCCGGGGTCAGGGCCGCTGCCGCATCGACGACGCCGACGAGCTTGGCGCCGAAAATGTCCTGGAACATCGGGCTCGCCATCGCGATCACCGCAATGCCGGCGGTGACGTTGCAGAAGAGAACGCCCCAGATGAACCAGAACTGCGGCGTCTTCCATGCCGTGTTGAGATGCACGCTGTTGCGGCTGATGAGGCTCTTGTTGTTGGTCGGCGGCGTCCACCCGGCCGGCACCCAGCCCGCCGGCGTGACGCGGAAGCCGAAGGCGCCGAGGCACATGGCGATGAAATAGATGACGCCCATCGCCATTAATGCCTGCGGCACGCCCGGCACGCCGTGCGCGGCGAAGCGGGCCATGAGCCAGACCGCGAGCGGCGCGCCGATCATTGCGCCGCCGCCATAGCCCATGATGGCAAAGCCCGTGGCCATGCCGCGCCGATCAGGAAACCATTTGATGAGTGTCGAAACCGGCGTGATATAGCCGATGCCTTGACCGATGCCGCAGAAGACGGCGACGAGATAGACGAGCCAAAGCTGATGCGACATGACGGCGAGGCCGAGCAGGATGAGACCGCCGCCCCAACAGATCGCCGCGTAGAAGCCGGCTTTGCGCGGTCCAGCATGTTCGAGCCAGCCGCCCCAAATCGCCGCGGAAATGCCGAGCATGGCGATGAAGATTTCAAAGACGTGCGTTTCCGACGGAACCGTCCAGTTACAACTTGTCGTGAAGAGTTCGCCGATGAACCCTTGGCCTTTGCACGCCGCGGCATTGGCGGCTGGCAGAAGCTTCGTCATCGGCAACCAGAACACTGAGAAGCCGTAAGCCATGCCAATGCAGAGATGAATTGCCAGCGCGGCGGGGGGCACGAGCCACCGGTTGAAGCGGGGACCGGCGATGGTGCGCGAGCGATCGAGAAGCCCGCCGGACGCAGCGCCAGCGGCGGGGGAAACCAATGTACTCATGGGCTTTCCTCATTCCTTGGGCGGCGGTTCGCAAGATTGTCCCGCCATCTTTTCGGCGCGTTTCGGGACGCGCTCTTACCAGCAACTAAACTGCACAATTGCTTGTATCGAGCAAGATATATTTAAATTGATTGCCCGGCGATTCGGTCAGTTTGCAATGCGGAAAAAGCGCCGCTCACTGTCAAATGACAGCGGCGGCGCTCAGTCATCACGCCGGCACCACCGGCGTCTTCGTACGCGGTAGGTTGCGCACGATCTTTTCGTCGATGTTCAGATGCGCAGCGACGAGTTCGTTGGGCGTGTTCGCCATCCATGAGGTCAGTGACAGGTCGGCATATTCGCCGACGTGGAAAACTTCGAGGAAGCGCAGCACGTCGTTGCCGGTATTCTCGATATAATGGCCCATGGCGCGCGGCACATAGCCGACATCGCTCGCGGCGAAATCGACGGTATTGGCGCGGCCTTCGCTGCCAAACAGCGTCATCCGCGCCGTGCCTTCGATGTAATATTGCCATTCATCCGAGGTCGGATGCCAATGCAATTCGCGCAGGCCCCCCGGCTGCACCTCGACAAGCGCCGCCGACATCACATTCGAGGCCTTGAAATTGTTTTTGTCGGCGATCCGCACGGTGCCGCTTTTGGTCCTGATCGGCGGCTGGTCCATCAGCGGGAAAGAATAGGAATCCGGCACTATTGGCTGGCTGCTTTGCGCCAGGTCATCGGCAAGCGAGCCGGGCAGGGGCGCGTTGAAGATCCAAAGATCCTTTTTCGGGAGATTGGCGAAGGCGCTCGCCGGGACGCCGAGGTTTTTGGCGAGCACCTCGGGGGGCGTGTGGCGCATCCAGTCGCTGATCAAGAATGTGCTGTCTTCAGAGAAATTGCCGTCGTTGAAGACGAGGACAAATTCGGCGCCGTCTGGCCCCAGTCCCTGGATCGAATGCGGAATGCCGGACGGGAAGAACCAGAGGTCGCCGGCTTTCACGTCGTTGACGAACTTGCGCGCCTGTGCGTCGATGCCGGTGATCCGCGCATTGCCATAGGTCATAAAGGCCCATTCGGCGGCCTTATGCCAATGCAACTCGCGCACGGCGCCCTTTGGCAAGCGCATGTCGACCCCGGCCATTTCCTTCGACATCGGAAAGTTTCTGACCGTGACCTCGCGCGCCCAGCCGGCATCGGTATGGCGGTTATGCGCTTCGGAAAAGGAATATTTGAGCGTGCCGAGATTGCCGTGATCGGTCGGCGGGGGATTCAATTCGTCGGGGTTGAGCGCCTCTTCGCGCGCATCATGCGGTCCCGGCGTCTGCGACGCATCGCGGACATTGTCATAATTTGCGGCATAGGTCTGGCTTGCCGCGACGAGCAGACCGCCGGCGGCGGCGCCGGTCGAAAGCAAAGTACGGCGTGAATAGAGCGGCATCGTCTCCTCCCTGTCTCGCGCAAGCGTCTCCGTTGCGAACGGAGAGCTTCGCTGCGAAATCTTTTGATCGCCGCACTATCGCAATTGCTTTTGCGATGCGGAACGCCGTAGAAACCGCTGAGTGTTATCGCGACTTCCGATAAGCAAATGCTCGACCCGGTTTTGCTCCAAACATTTCTGATGATCGCTGAAGGTAACAGCTTCTCCGAAGCGAGCCGCCGGCTCAGCCTGCGTCAATCGACGGTCAGCGAGCATGTGCAAAAGCTCGAGAAATGTATCGGGCATCGGCTGTTCATTCGTGACACGCATTCGGTCGCCATGACGTCGGAAGGCGAGGCACTCGTCGAATTCGCCCGCAACATCATCGAGACGAACAACCGGGCCACAGATTATTTTGCCGGCAGCGAGCAGCGCGGGCGTCTGCGCTTCGGCGCGTCGGAGGATCTGGTCCCGTCCTGGCTGCCGGAAGTGCTTGCCGATTTCGTCGCCAAACATCCGCTTGTCGAATTCGAATTCACCGTCGCCTTGAGTGCGGTGCTGATGAACAGACTCGACGGCGGCGATCTCGACATCGCCTTCTGCAAGCGATGGGCAGGTGACGAACGCGGCGATCTCGTCTGGCGCGACAAGCTCGTCTGGGTCGCATCGCAGACGGATTGGCGGCGTCCTAAAGGCCCTGTGCCGCTCGTCGTCTACCGGCCGCCGGCCATCACCCGCTCGGCCGCCCTGGCGGCGCTCGAACATGCCGGCATTCCTTGGCGGATCGCCTGCACCAGCAGTAGCCTCAATGGCCTGACCGCGGCAACGCGCGCCGGTCTCGGACTCATGGCGCATTCGCGCCGTCTCATTCCGGAGGGGCTTGCCGAGCTTGCGCCGCTGCAGGGCCTGCCCGATTTGGGACCGGTCGAATTCGTGCTTCTCAAAGGCCGCCGCGCGCCGGGCGGCGCCGCCGCCGCATTGAGCGCCGCCATTCGCGCCCGCGCCCATCTTGAAGCGTCGTGAGCGCTGGAGAGCCTCGGACGTTCAGATTGGATCGCTTGGCGCTTTTACGTCTCTTTTATCGCATCGGATTTGTCCGAAAACCGCTACGCACGTTTCGAGCCGATGCTCTAGAGCGGGATGCGAAAAAGCGTGAGCGGCTTTTCGCAATGAATCCCGCTCTAACCTAATACAATCGATCGCGCTTCATGCCTTTAGGTTGATTCAACCTAAAAGGCATCGCGATCTAGGGCCACGGCGTCGCGAGTTGCAGAGCCAGCGAAGCGACCGCCTCGACATCGTCGATATGGGCGCGCGCCACATCGGCCGGCACGTCATTCGGCGGCAAGTCGCTGACCAGAGCTTTGATATGCGCATCCTCGGGGTAGAGCAGCGGCTTGCCGTTGGCGGCGCGATACACTTCGAGCTTCATATGTGAATCGCGTTTGAAGCCTTCGACGAGAACGAGATCGACCGGGGCGAGCTTGCCGAGCAATGTGGCGAGCGACGGCTCCGGCGCGCCGCGCAATTCGTGCATCAAGGCAAAGCGCAGGTCGGAGGCGACAAGCACTTCCCTCGCCCCCGCCATGCGGTGTTCATAAGAATCCTTGCCCGGCTTATCGACATCGAAATTGTGATGCGCGTGCTTGAGCGTCGAGACACTGAAGCCGCGCGCGATCAGGGCCGGGATCAATTTGACGATCAGCGTCGTCTTGCCCGCGCCGCTCCAGCCGGCAAAGCCGATGATGCGCATCTAGCTTTCCCGCGCGACTTCGATCGCCGCGGTGTCGATCGTGAAACTGCCATCGGCCTCGATGGCGAAATGGTTGACGACATCTTCCGCCATCTGCCCCTGCAGCGCCCGGATCGCGGTCACCTGCGGCGCCGGGGTCGCCATGCGGGTGACCCAAGACGAAAATTCGAGCCTCACCCGGCGCGCCGTGACGTTCTTGAGCGTGAAGCCGGCGGCGGCAAGCGCATTCAGCCATTCCGCGGTCGCATAATCGCGGATATGCGAGGGATCGCGGATCAGTTCGACCGCCTGCAGATAGGTATCAAAGAGCGCCGTCCCCGGCGAGACCGTATCCATGAACAACGCCGTGCCGCCGGGCCGCAGCACGCGATGCGCTTCGGCGAGCGCCTGCGAAAAACCGTGCCAATGATGCGCGCTGTAGCGGCTCAGGACAAAATCGAAATCGCGATCGGCGAAGGGCAGGGCCTCGGCGCGGCCTTGTCGCGTCGTAATATTGGCGAGGCCGCGTTGCGTCGCAGTGCGGGCGACGGCTGCGAGCATGTCGGCCGAAAGATCGTAAGCCACGACCGTCCCGACGAGCGGCGCGGCGCGAAACGAGACATGGCCGCCGCCGCAGCCGAGATCGAGCACGCGCGCCGCATTGTGGCCCGTGAGCAAGGCTGCCGCCTGGTCGAGATCGGCGCCTTGCGCGTGCACGCTGCTTTCGACATAAGCGTCTGCACGGGCGCCGAATTGCTTGGTTACCAGCGTGGCATGGCCACTGGTCATCATCGTCCTCCTCATCCTGTACATGTATAATATGACAGATCGCGTCAAAGAATTGGACTTGAAAGGGCTCAAATGTCCCTTGCCGGTTTTGCATACCCGCAAGGCGCTCGCCCGGCTTGCCGCGGGTGACCGGCTCATTGTCCTTTGTACCGATCCTTTGTCCAAGATCGATATTCCGCACTTAATTCATGAGACGGGCGATCGTCTCGCCGACAGCCGCGCCGAAGGTGAGGTTTTCATGTTTGAGATTGTGCGGCGCGGCTGACGGCGGCGTCGCGCGCCGCGAGAATTTCCGCGCCGCGCTGCAAGTCATCCGGTGTGTTGACGTTGAAGAACGGATCGAAGGGGGCGATCGGCCAATCGGCATAGGCGCAGGCATGGCGCGCGAAGAAGCTGGTGACGCGGCGCAAATCCTCCTCGACAAGCGCGGCGCGCAAATCGCTCCGCAGGCGGATCGGCCACAATGCGAAGGTCGGATGAACGATATTGTCCGAGCGCGCGATGGCGATCTCGGCCTTTGCCGCCATGCGTGCCGCGTGAAGCCGGGTGACGAGATCGTCCGGGAGGAAGGGCGTATCGGTCGCGGCGCTCACGGCAAATTCGAGATCGGGACGCTGCGCCGCAAAATGATCGAGGCCGGCGAGAATGCCAGCCAAAGGGCCGGGAAAGTCCGGCAACTCGTCCGGGACGACGGGGACGCCGAGCGTCGCAAAGCGGGCAGGATCGCCATTGGCATTGATGACAAGGCTCGCGCATTGCGCCGCGAGCGCCGCCATCACGTGCCCGATGAGCGGCCTGGATCCCAGCCTTTGCAAGGGCTTGTCGGCGCCGCCCATGCGCGTCGCGCGGCCCCCGGCAAGGATGATCGCGGCCGTCGGTACCGCAACCGGCCTCACCACGGCGCTCGCTCTCTGGTCAATGTGCACAACTTTATACCGTCCCGGGCGGGGCTTCGATGGCTAGCCTATGGGCATTATGCTAGCGTTTTAACCGGAGCGTTCGGCAACACAAACGCCTCCGAAGCGGCCGCATGCTCCTAAAAGATCAATATCCGGGGAGAGGTCGATGTCACAATTGCTTGCCTTATCAATCAGTGTCGCGGTCCTGGGTGCGATATGGGCGTATCTCGCGTTGGGTCCGCTCGCGCCTTATGTCTTTGTCTGGGGCGGATTCATCACGGCCGCCTGTTTCTTTGCCGCGGGCGGCGACAATAATGCGTTGGTGAAGACGCTTGCGGGTATCATCTATGGCGCCATCGTCGGTTGGATCACGTTGCTCGTGATTGACAAAGTGCCGATGCCGAGCCTCGGCACGATCTGGCCAGCCTTGGTCGTCGGCTTCTTCGTCTTTTTCCTCGTCATTGTCGCGTCCATCGAACAGCTTTCGTTCGTGCCGGCGAATATCTATGGCTTCGCCATGGTGGTCGCTTACACTCTCTCGGCGGGCAAGCTCGCCACCGTGACCGAGGTCAGCGCAGCCAACCCGCTCGTCCTCGTCATTTTGTCCGCGATCGCCGGCGTCATTCTCGGCTACCTCATGGCTCAATTGGCCGGCGCGCTGAAATTGAAAGCGAAATAGCGCGAACGCAACGTCCGCGCCGTCCTGGCGGCGCGGGCAAGCCCGAGGGCGCAACGCGCCTTTGCCATAGCCATTGCGCACATTCCGATCATCGTCAGCTCTTGGCTCCGCGCAACCGCATGGAAACTTGCGCGTTGCGGCATGTTTGTTTCGCGCGGCGACACGCAGTAAGAAGCGGCGGACGTCCCGCCTATTTGCCTGTTTGGTGACGCCAAAGCCGCCGCGCGGTTCTCGCGCAAGAACAGGAGTTCATCTTGGCTCTTCCAAAACTGATGCGCGAGATCGTTTTCGATGGTGCCGGCGCCCCGGATGTGATCCGTCTGCGCGAAACGGCTCTTCCCGCGCCGGGCCCGGGAAAAGTTCTCGTTGAAGTCGTTGCGGCCGGCGTCAACCGGCCGGATTGTCTCCAGCGGGAGGGGCACTATCCGCCGCCGGCGGGCGAAAGCGAGGTGCCCGGACTCGAGATTGCCGGCCGCGTCGTCGCTTTGGGCGAGGGCGTGTCATCGCCGCATCTCGGCGCTATGGTCTGCGCGCTCGTCGGCTCGGGCGGCTATGCCGAATATGCCGTCGCCGATGCGCGGGTTTGCCTGCCGGTGCCACGCGGCGTGAGTCTTGTCGAGGCGGCGGCAATTCCAGAGACTTATTACACCGTCTTCGATAACGTATTTACGCGCGGACGGCTGAAGCCCGGCGAAACCCTCCTCGTCCACGGCGGTGCCGGCGGCATCGGAGCGACCGCCATTCAGCTCGCCAAGCTCTTTGGCTCGCAGGTGATCGCGACGGCAGGCTCGGCGGAAAAATGCGCCTTCTGCCGGACGCTCGGGGCCGATCATGCCATCGATTACAAGACCCATGATTTCTTCACCGAGGTGAAAGCACTGACGGCGAAACGCGGCGTGGATGTCATCCTCGACATGGTCGGCGGCAGCTATATCCAGAAAAACCTCGCGCTTCTCGGTCTCGAGGGCCGGCTGGTGCAAATCGCCTTCCAGCAGGGCAGCAGCGTCGAAGCTTTCGACTTCCTGCCGATCATGCTGAAGCGCCTGACGCTCACCGGTTCGACCATGCGCATCCGCACGGCCGAGCAGAAGGCCGAGGTCGGCCGTGCGCTGCATGATAAAATCTGGCCGTCGCTCGAGCGCGGCAAGGCGCTGCCGGCCGTGCAAGCAACCTTTCCATTAGAGAATGCGCGCGCGGCGCATGAATTGATGGAAAGCGGCAAGCACGTCGGCAAGATCGTGCTCGAAACCGGGAAATGATTGCCGAGCGTCACGCTGTCAATCGATGCGACGGATATTCCTTGACCGCATCCATGACCCGTGTCGAATAGACGAGGGCTGCCCCGGCATTGACGGCGACGGCGGCGCCCAGCGCTTCCGCAATCTCTTCATCCGATGCACCGTGGCGGAGCGCGGCTTCGGTGTGGACTGCAATGCAGCCGTCGCAGCGTAGCGTGACGGCGACCGCGAGCCCGATGAGCTCGCGTATTTTCGCGCCGAGCAAATCGGTCTTCTGCCCCGCCGAGCCGAGTTCAAGATAGCCTTTGACGGTGCCGGGGCTGAGCTGTCCGATTTCGCGGACGCCGCCGGCGAGCTGCTGACGATATTCATTCCAATCGAGCATCATGGCTCTGTTCTCCGACGGTTATGACCAACGGCTGGCGTGCGGGTGAGGAAAGAGCAAATCGCTAGGCAGCGATTCCCTGATAGCGGAACTCCGTCATCATGCCGGTCATCATGTGGTAGAGGTTGTGGCAATGGAACGCCCAGCGCCCCGGATTGTCAGCATCGAAGGCGATCCTGACGCGGCCCATCATCGGCGCCACAAGGACGGTGTCGCGGACCGCGCCGCGGATCGCCTGGCCGTCGATGGCGATCACCTGAAATGCATGGCCATGCAGATGCATCGGATGCGCCATCATCGAATGATTGACCAGATCGATCTCGATACGCTGCCCTTTGCGCAGCATGAGCGGCGCGACGTGCGGCCAGTATGCGCCGTCGATTGACCAGGCATAAGGTTTCATCGCCCCGCCGAGCGCAATCGTGCGAACGATATCCGCCGGGCGCGGGGCCAGCGGCTGAACGGCCATCAGCCGCATCTCGAGCGAATTATCGACGGCTGGAGCAGGGCGTCCGCTCTCGGCAAGGCGCTGGACTTGCGCGCCCGCAGTCGAGAGGATCAGTCCGGTCTGGCGGTCGGATCCTTCGAGCCTGGCCAAGATCGGAAAAGCACCGCCCTTCGGCAGGTCGATCAGCAGGTCGAGCCGCTGTGCCATCGCGATGGGGAAACGGCTGCCCGCAATGGGATGGACCGGATGGCCGTCGGTTGCGACGACACGGCCGACAAGGGCGCCGAGATCGATCCAGAACTGACTCGAAGATGCCCCATTGATGATGCGGAGCCGGATCCGGCCGCCGCGTTCGACCCGCACGACCTCGGGGTCGCGGAGCGTCCGGTCGTTGGCAAGGAAGGCATCGTAGTGAATATCGTTCAGATCCATAGGCATGTCGCCGGACATGTGCATGCCGGACATATCCATGCCCGGCATATCGGGCATGTCAGTCATGCGAGACATAGGCTGCGGATTTTTTGCCATCGGCATCGTGGCAGGGGCTGAGGCTTTGTTTGCGCCTGTCAGATCCGCCAGCAATTCATCGGGTGTACGGAACGTGAAATCGTGCAGCATGAGCACGATCTCCTGCCGGTCCTCGCGCAGTGCCGCGTCGTCGTGGACGATGAGCGGCGCGGTCAGCAAATTCTGTTCCTGCATGCCGTGGTGCGAGTGCATCCAGTACGTGCCGGGAATCGGCGCGTAATCGTAGGCCTGAGCGGTGCCATTCGCCAGCGGCGGCGTTTGCGGCCAGGGAAAGCCGTCCTGGGTCCAAGGCGGAAGCTGCCCATGCCAATGGACGAGCGTCTCGACGCCGGTCTCGTTGGCGAGAGTCACATTGAACCGTTCGCCCGGCGCAAGGCTGATGCCCGGCCGTCCATTCGGCCCGGTGAGACCGAAAACTTTGGCGGTCCGGCCATTGACCTCGAGCGTGCGCGTGCCGGCGACAAGGCGTTTCGCACCCGCGAATGCGGCGGCCGGCCACGCCGGTAGCGTACTCGCCGCCAAGGCCGCACCGAGGAACGCACGGCGGGAGAAAGGCTTGCTCATGACTGTCTCCAGGGTTCGTCAAGGGGATCGCTCGCATCGCGCAGCAGCCCAACCAGCCGGATTTTCCAGCCTGACGCCGGGATGATGCCGAGCACGAGTGTGACGGTCTCCTGACGTTCCAGTGTCATATCACCGATCTCGCCGGAGATCTGGATGCGCGCAACAATCGCCGCGGTCAGCGCAATGGGCAAATGGACGCGCCAATGGGCGCTGACCTTGGTGACGAGAATGCGCAGGACGAAGGCCTTGGCTCCATTCTCGCAATCGCCCTTTTGATCGAATAGCATCATGGTTTCCTGCTGAAGCAGCGGCTGGCCGCAAGACTAAACCGGGCGCGAAGGCGGGCGAATGGCCGCGCGGCTCACGCATATGGCCAAGCGTATCAATTTCGAGGCATCGTGATGGTGGCGCGATCGGCCGATAGTTTAAGTGGCTTGGCGCCTTTGCTTCGCGTGCGCCCGGTGCTGCAGCAGGTGTGTCGATTCGGGGCGCAATGGGCGTCTCATCAACCGGCAGACGCGGGCGACTGGGCGCCGTTTCACTTTGTCACGCGGGGCACCTGTGTCATCGATTTGAATGACATCCGACGCTCGATCCCGCTTTCGGCGGGCGACGTCGTCGTTCTGCCGCATGGCGGCAGCCACAGCATCAGAGGACAGACGACACCGGCCGGTGCGGTTGGCCCCTTCGATATCCGCTCCGACCCACGCGGCGCCATCGATCTTGTGGTCAACACCGACCAAGAACCGGAGACGCAGCTCATCTGCGGCCGATTGCGTTTCGAACTCGCGCCCGACAATCTCGTCCTGGCTGCGCTGCCTGACGTCATCGTGGTGTCCGCCAACGCCCATGAACCTGTCGCGTCGCGTCTGCGCCTCTTGATGGTCTCCATTCAGGAAGAGCTCGAAAACGCCCGCGCCGGTGCCGAGGCCATTGCGAACGACCTCGCGAGCGCATTGTTCGTCATGGTCGTGCGCATCCATTTCGAGCGCGAAGACTATAGCAGCGGCTTACTGGGGCTGCTGGCGCATCCGCAGGCCGGACGCGCAATGGCGGCGATTTTGGAAGATCCAGCCAAGAGCTGGACCTTGGATGAGCTTGCCGCTTGCGCCAATGCTTCGCGCGCCAGCCTTGTGCGCATGTTTCAGCGCACGGCGGCGCAAGCGCCGCTCGCATTCCTCGCCGAGCTCAGGCTTGAACTTGCCCGGCGCAAACTGTCCACCACGGCTCTCTCCATTGCCGCGGTCGCAGACGCGGTCGGATATAAATCGGAGAGCGCCTTCAGCCGCGCCTATCAGCGTCGCTTCGGCATGCGGCCTGGCGAGGCACGCGGCGTGCCTGCGTCGTAAGCCCGCGCGATTCAGCGGTCTCATATCGTGGTCCGGCGCGTTTAAGAGCGCGCCGGACCTTTCTGGCTATTGCGCGACGCTATAGGAATGCGCCCCGACGCCGGCGAGATGGCCGCCCTGGACGATGAGATATTCATCGCGGATCGGCTTGCCGGCGAAGAAACATTCGAGGATTTCGCGCGTACCGGCGGCATAGCGCGCCTGTGCCGAAAGCGTGGTGCCGGATGTGTGCGGTGTCATGCCTTCGTGCGGCATGGTCCGCCAGGGATGATCCTTAGGGGCCGGCTGCGGATACCAGACATCGCCGGCATAGCCCGCGAGCTGACCGCTTTCGAGCGCGCGGACGATCGCGTCGCGGTCGCAGAGCTTGCCACGCGCCGTGTTCACAAGATAGGTGCCACGCTTCATCGTCGCGAGAGTTCGATCGTTGATCATATGCTCGGTTTCGGGATGCAGCGGCGTATTGAGCGTGATGACGTCGCACACCTTGAAGAGGTCCTCGCGATTTGCGTGGAAGGCGAGGCCGAGTTCGTTCTCGACCGTGGCCGGGAGGCGATGCCGATCGGTGTAATGGAGCTTGACATCGAAGGGTTTCAGGCGCCGCAGCACCGCAAGGCCGATGCGCCCCGCCGCGACGGTGCCGACATGCATGCCTTCGAGATCGTAGGCGCGCTCCGAGCAATCGGCGATGTTCCAGCCGCCCTGGCGCACCCAATCGTGCGAGGGGATGTAATTGCGCACGAGGCTCAGGATCATCATCACCACATGTTCGGCGACGCTGATGCTGTTCGAATAGGTGACCTCCGCGACGGTGACCTTGTGCTTGTTCGCGGCTTCGAGATCGGTGTGGTCGGAGCCGATGCCGGCCGTGACGATAAGCTTGAGATTCTTCGCCTTGGCGATGCGTTCGGCCGTCATATAGGCCGGCCAGAACGGCTGCGAGATCACCACATCGGCATCATGCAGTTCCTTGTCGAGCGTCGAATGCGCGCCGTCCTTGTCCGAGGTCACGATCAGCTCGTGGCCATTGTCCTTGGCCCATTTCTTGAGGCCGAGGGCGCCGGAGACGCTGCCGAGCAGCGCGCCGGGGCTGAAATCGATTGCCGACGGCGTCGGCGCCGTCTGGCCGTCGGGATAGGATTTGATCGCCGGGATCGAGTCGCGGGCATAGGTCTCGGGATAGCCGTCGACCGGGTCGTCATAGAGAACGCAAATGATCTTCGCCATGTCTTCCTCCCTGAGGATGCTGTCGTTTCAGCTATATTGCTGTCGATACAGCTGGCGGAGATTGGCGCCGATCGGCGCCAAGCGCCAATTGATTGTTACGTATGGTGATTGCCCGGCTCTATCAATGCGCTGACGGTCTTGACCCACCGCCGGGTGCTTGCCGCACAGTGAATAGGTCGGCTGGACCGATGCTTTAATTAAAATCTGGACGTGGTCATGGGCCGGCGCGCGATGTCTGCTTCTGGCGAAGAGAGACGGCACATCATGACCGAGCCTACCCCCTATCTCGCTCGCATCGATATCTATCCGATCAAATCGCTGGACCGGGTCGATCTGCAAAAGACGCGCGTGCTGCCGAGCGGCGCGCTTGAGCACGATCGCCTCTGGGCGCTCTTTGACGGCAAGGGCGAATTCGTCAACGCCAAGGCCTATCCGACGATCCACCGCATCCGCGCCGAGATTCATCTCGATGCGCCGGCAGTGAGTTTGCGAGACGAGAGCGAATGCGGGCTCGCGCCCGACACGTTCGGGCTCAGCGAAGATGTGAGCGGATTCGAAAGATGGCTCGAGAGTTATTTCGGCTTTCCCGTCGCGCTGAAGGCCAACACGGAGCAGGGCTTCCCTGACGACACGAATTCTCCCGGACCGACCGTCATCAGCACGGCGACGCTGGCGACGGTGGCAGGCTGGTTCGACTTTTCGGTCGACGAGGCCCGGCGGCGGTTTCGCGCCAATCTCGAAGTCGACGGAGTTCCCGCGTTCTGGGAAGAGCGGCTCTTCGGCATCGAGGGCACGACCATCAAATTCCGCATCGGCGACGTGATTTTCGAAGGTGTCAATCCGTGCATGCGCTGCACCGTGCCGCCGCGAAACCCGTGGACGGGTGCGGACGATCCGACCTTCACCCAGCGTTTTCGCCATTTCCGGCGCGATACGTTGCCGGCCTGGGTGGTGCGCGAGCGGATGACCCCGTATTATCGCTTATCGGTCAATACGCGGCCGCACGGCGATCAAGGGGGCAAAACGCTCAATGTCGGCGACGCCCTTGAAATCCTTGAGCCTCTAACCGTCGCCAAGGGCGCCGCCGCGCCGCCCGCGAGCCAGCTATCCGCTTGACTTCCCGCGGCATTCTTCTTACAGGCTTCTCAGCGGGCGCCTTCGGGCGCCTTCTTTCATGGCGGCTTGCCGCCATGCGCACCCGTGGCGCTTCTTGAACTTTGTTCGAGACGAGCGCCTGTCGGCAAGGTTTCCTTGCAGAGGAGGGCGCGGACCTCCGCCAAGCCATAGGCCGGAATCATGCGATTTCCGGCGGCTTATTCCCACGGCGGGGACGCGATTGGCGGTATGCCCGGCAAGGCCGGGTGATACGCGCGCGTTCTCGCCCGCAATTTTGAGGACGCGATGACCAAACGCGCAGAAGCCAAATATAAAATCGACCGCCGCATGGGGCAGAATATCTGGGGTCGCCCCAAGAGCCCTGTGAACCGCCGCGAATATGGCCCCGGCCAGCATGGCCAGCGCCGCAAGGGCAAGCTCTCGGACTTCGGCACGCAGCTCAAGGCCAAGCAGAAGCTCAAGGGCTATTACGGCAATATTTCCGAGCGTCAGTTCCGCAAATATTACACCGAGGCGATCCGCCTCAAGGGCGACTCAGGCGATCATCTGATCGGCCTCCTGGAGCGCCGCCTCGATGCAGTCGTCTATCGCGCCAAATTCGTGCCGACCGTCTTTGCGGCGCGCCAGTTCATCAACCACGGCCATGTCAAGGTGAACGGCAAGCGCGTCAACATCGCCTCCTATCAGGTGAAGGTCGGCGATGTCGTCGAGGTGAAGGAATCCTCGCGCCAGTTGACGCTCGTCCTCGAGGCCGTCGGCCTCGCCGAACGCGACGTGCCGGATTATTTCGAGGTCGACCACAATAAGTTCACCGCGAAGCTGACGCGCATTCCGCTGCCGCGGGAAGTGCCCTATCCGGTGCAGATGGAACCGAACCTCGTCATCGAATTTTATTCACGCTGAGTGTTCGGCGCGAACGCGATCAAAAGCCGCCCTCGGGCGGCTTTTTTGTTTTGCTTCTAGCGTTGGGGGCTGGCCAAAGTCGAGAAGCGCAGAATGACTCACAGGGTTTTAAGAAAACTTGCGAGCCGCATCAGCCCCTCCGGCCAGGGGCCGTGGCCGCTTGCCGCGTTGATATGGCCGGCATTGCCGGCATCGGCGATCTCCGCCCCCCAAGTGCGGGCGAAATCCTCGGATTCCGCGAAGGTCGCATAGGGGTCGTCGCGGCTTGCGACGAGGACGCTCGGGAAGGGCAACGCGGCGTGCGATATTTCGGTGAAGCGCGGATCGATCGCCGCGATCTCCCCGATGGCGCGCAGCGACGGCGGCGCGACAAGGAAGCCGCCCTTGATCTTGTCGCCGAACGCCGCGGCGACGTCGGCGGCGGTGACGGCGCCGAGGCTGTGTGCGACGAGGATCACCGGGCGCTCTGCCTCGGCGATGGCGGTGGCGATGGCATCACGCCAATCGGTGAGATGCGGCCGATCCCAATTCTTTTGCTCGACGCGCCGCGCCGTCGAAAGCTTGGCCTGCCAGCGGCTCTGCCAATGGTCGGGCCCCGAACCGCCCAGCCCTGGGATGATGAGAATATCGGCGTCGCTCGTCCGCATCAGTCAGGCAGGATGTTTGGCCGGCGCGATCTCTTGCGCCAAGGCTGCGACGAACGCCGAAAAGAGATCCTGCTCGAATGCTTCGAGCGCCGGCGCCCGCTTTTCATGGTCCGGATCGCTGGCGGCAAGCAAGGCCTCGACTTGGCGCAAATGGCCGACCTCTTCGCCGAGCAGATCATCGAGCTGCGCCGCGAGTGGCGAGGCGCCGAGCGCATTCTTGTAGCGGCCGTAGACATCGAGGGCGCGCCGCTCGATCAGCCAGGTGACATAATGGTAGACGATCTGCGATCGCTCCAAGTCAGGCAGGCTAGCGAATTTTTCGTCGCAACCGTGATCGAGGGTCTGGAAATAGGCGCGCGCGGCCTCGGCGCAGAGCATCGTCTCCGGTTTATAATAATCGAATGCCTTGCCGCCGACCTTCACCGCCATGTTCTTGAGGAGGAAAGCGTGGCCGCCTTCCTCCAAAGCATGATTGAGAAACGCCCGGCTCAATACATCGGCGCGCTGGCTTTTGATGATTTTGCGAAAGCCGACATATTCGAGATAGGAGAAGGTATTGAGCCAGCGCGCGTGCAGTTCATCGTCATTGACGACGATCGGCATCAGCGCGGCGAGGCGGTCGTTAGCATTCATTGACTTAACTCTCACCAAAGACGCGATTGAAGATATAATCGACGTGCTTGAGATGATAGCCGAGGTCGAACAGGCTTTCGAGTTCGCCATCGCTCAGCACCGCCTTGACGTCGGCATCTTTCTTCAACAAATCGAGAAAATTGCCTTCGCCGCGCCAAACCGGCATCGCATTGCGCTGGACGAGCGTATAGGCGCGCTCCCGTGCCAGGCCTTTTTGTGTCAGCGCCAGCAGGACGCGTTGCGAATGGATGAGGCCGCCGAGCGCCTCGAGGTTCTTTTTCATATTCTCCGGATAGACGACAAGCTTATCGATGACGTCGGCGAGCCGCGTCAGCGCGAAATCGAGCGCAATCGTCGCATCGGGGCCGATCACCCGCTCGACCGAGGAATGCGAAATGTCGCGTTCGTGCCAGAGCGCCACGTCTTCCATCGCCGGCAGGGCCATGCCGCGCACGAGGCGGGCGAGGCCGGTCAGATTTTCGCTGAGCACGGGATTGCGCTTGTGCGGCATGGCCGAGGAGCCCTTTTGCCCCTCGGAAAAATATTCTTCCGCTTCGAGCACTTCGGTGCGTTGCAGATGGCGGATTTCGGTGGCGAGCCGTTCGACCGACGAGGCGACGACGCCGAGCGTCGCGAAAAACATAGCATGGCGGTCGCGCGGAATAATCTGCGTCGAAGCCGGTTCCGGCGTCAGGCTGAGCTTGCGTGCGACATAGTCCTCGACGCGCGGATCGATGTTGGCGAAGGTTCCGACGGCGCCGGATATCGCGCAGGTCGCGATCTCGGCTCGCGCCGCAACGAGGCGGGCGCGGGCGCGGGAGAATTCCGCATAGGCTTCCGCGAGCTTCAGCCCGAATGTCACCGGCTCGGCATGAATGCCATGCGAACGGCCGATGCTGGGCGTCATTTTATGTTCCAGCGCGCGGCGCTTCAGCGCTTTGAGAAGGCCGTCCAAATCCTTGATCAGGAGATCGGCGGCGCGCGAAAGCTGCACCGCAAGGCACGTATCGAGCAAGTCTGACGAGGTCATGCCGAGATGAAGAAATCGCGCCTCCGGGCCGATCTCGTCCGCGAGATATGTCAGGAAGGCGATGACATCGTGCTTCGTCACCTTCTCGATGGCATCGATGCGGGCGACATCGAAATCGAGATGCTTGCCCTTGGCCCAAATGATCTCGACGGCGGCTTTCGGCACGATGCCGATCTCGGCCATCGCATCGCAGGCGTGGGCTTCGATTTCGAACCAGATGCGAAAGCGCGTCTGCGGCTCCCAAAGCGAAGCCATTTCAGGGCGGGAATAGCGCGGGATCATAGAACCTGACTCGAGTTAAGCGATTTCGCCGCGCGCGATCTGCGCGGCCTTGCGGATGGCGGCGATATTGCCGGCATAGGCATCGGGGCCGCCCTTGAACACAGCGGAGCCCGCGACAAGCCAATTGGCGCCGGCGCCGGCGACGAGGCCGGCGGTTTCGGCCGTTATGCCGCCGTCCACCTCGATATCAATATCGCGGCCGGCTGTCATCGCCCGGACGAGTTCGAGCTTTTCCAGCGATGAGCGGATAAAGGCCTGGCCGCCGAAGCCAGGATTGACGCTCATCACCAGAATAAGATCGAGTTCGTCGAGAACATGTTCGAGTGCGGAAACCGGCGTCGCCGGATTGAGCGCCACGCCGGCCTTTTTGCCGAGCTCGCGGATGGCGCTCAGAGAGCGATGCAGATGCGGCCCGGCTTCGGGATGGACCGTGATCACATCGGCGCCGGCTTTGGCGAAGGCTTCGATATAAGGATCGACCGGCGCGATCATCAGGTGAACGTCAAGCCGCGCATCGGTGATGCTGCGGATGGCTTTCACCATATCCGGGCCGAAGCTGATATTCGGCACGAAATGCCCGTCCATCACATCGAGATGGACGATATCGGCGCCGGCGGCCATCACGCTTTTCACCGATTGGCCCATGGCGGTCCAATCGGCGGCGAGGACGGATGGCAGAATGGCAAGCGGACGCATCGGGCCTCGGGCATCCTTCGGGGAAGGCAGGCCATTAGCACGGGCGGCGCATGCGCGTCGAGGGGCGGTCGGAGGCTAGACCGCCTCGCGTTTCAGGCCGTTCCATTCCGTGAGCAGCCGCGGAATCTTGTTCGACGGAACCGGACGGCTGAACAAATAGCCTTGCGCCTCATCGCAGCCCGCGGCACGCAACCAGGCAAGCTGCTCCTGGGTCTCGACGCCCTCGGCCGTCGTGCGAATGCCGAGGCTGCTGCCCATTGCGGTCATGGCGCGAACGATAGCGCGCGAACCGTCCTTGTCCGACATGGCGCGGACGAAGGACTGATCGATCTTGATCTTGTCGAAGGGGAAGCTGCGCAGATAGCTCAATGAAGAATAGCCGGTGCCGAAATCGTCCATGGCGATATGAACGCCGAAATCGTGCAATTGGTGCAATTTGGCGAGCGTCGCATTGGTGTTGGTCAACAACAAGGATTCGGTGATTTCGAGCTCGAGCCGCCGCGCCGACAAGCCCGCGGCGCGCACGTTGTTCGTGACCATGGATACGAACTGGTCGTTCTTGAACTGCACGACCGAGACATTGACTGCGATCTTGATATATTTCGGCCAGGTCGCGGCTTGGGCGCAGGCGGTCCGCAGGACCCATTCGCCAAGCGGCACGATGAGGCCGATTTCCTCCGCGAGCGAGATGAATTCGGCGGGCGAAACCTGCCCGCGCGTTGGATGGTTCCAGCGCAGCAGAGCTTCGAATCCGCCGATCCGGTTTTCGCGCAGATCGAAGATCGGCTGATAGTAAACTTCGAATTCGTTATTAGCCAAAGCGTCGCGCAGATCGAGTTCGAGCGCGCGGCGCATTTGCAGGCGCACATCCATCTCGGGCTCGAAGAAGCGCCAGGTCGCGCGTCCATCGGCTTTGGCGAGATAGAGCGCGACGTCGGCGCTTTTCAAAAGCTTGTCGTAGGCCATGCCGTCGCCCGGCGCGACCGCGATGCCGATGCTGACGCTGATCGTCAGGCGATTGCCCTCGATCTCATAAGGCACGCTCAAGATTTCGACGATGCGGCGGGCGAGCAAGGCCGCGTCCTCGGGCTTTTCGAGGCCGGCTTGCAGAATGGCGAATTCGTCGCCGCCGAGCCGACTCACCGTGTCGACTTCGCGCACGCAGGCATGCAGCCGCTCCGCCGCAGAGCGGAGCAGTTCATCGCCGACGGGGTGTCCCAGCGTATCGTTGATCTGCTTGAAATGGTCGAGATCGAGACTGAGAACGGCGAAGCCGGAGCTGCCGCGGCCGATCTGGCTGATCGCCGTCTCGATCCGCTCGGCGAAGAAGACCCGGTTGGGCAGACCCGTCAACGCATCGTGTCGCGCCATGAAGACAATGCGCTCTTCGGCGCGGCGACGCTCCGTCACGTCTTCATAGGTCGCAACCCAGCCACCGTCGGCAGTCGGCTGGCGGGCGATGAGGATCACGCGGCTGTTGCTTAATTCCATGAACCGCGTCGCTGCGATCCGCTGATCGATCAGCGGGCTTTCCTGGGCGAACAGTTCGTCGGCGGTGACATCGACGTGATTGCCTGCGGCGACGCTCAGCGCGAGAACATCGCGGAATACGATGCCGGGGCGCAATTGTGCCGGCGACAGGCGGAAGATTTCGCAAAAGCGGCGATTGACGACCTTCAGCCTGTGCTCGCTATCGTAAAGGCAAAGGCCCTGGGACATGTTGTCGAGCGCGGCATCGAGCAAAAGATTTGTCGTCTTGAGCTTTGCCTCCTGGTCCTTCAGGACGCTGATATCGCTGTAGACGGTGATGAAGCCGCCGTCATGGGTAGCGCTGCGGCTGACGCGCAGCCAGCGCCCATCGGGCAGCCGGATTTCCTCGGTCTCCGGCGAGATTCCTTCCGCCGACAGGGTCGCCGAGGCAAGATCGTTCGATTGTGCGGCGGCGCCAGCGGATCGGCCTGGCTCAAGCAGGCCCATGACGTTGCCGAAAAATTCATTGGCCTGAGAATTGGCGAGCGCAATGCGATGGTTGGCATCGACGACGACAATGCCTTCGCGCGAGCTCTCCAAGGCGTCGGCCAGGCGGACCTGCGCCGTGCGGCGTTGAGCGACTTCGCGCTCCATCATCGCGCGGATGTTGTCGCGCATGGTGCGCATGGCGTCGAGCAAGGCGCCGAGCTCGTCGGCGCTGCCGGCGGGGATTTCGACGTCGAGCTGGCCGCTGGCGATACGCTTGGCGACGGCAGAGGCCGTGGCGACAGGCTTGGTGATCCGCCGCGATAGCAACAGCACAACGAGGCCCGAGAGCACCAGCGCGCCGGCGGTTCCGAGGAGCGCGAGATCGGTCGCAACCGCGACTTGCTGGCGCGCGCTTTGGCGATAGGTGAAGCCATCGCCCGCCGTGTAATTGACGAGGAGATCGATCTGCTCCGACACCGTCTCCGCATAAGGGTCGAGGGCTTCCCAGGCGGCATTGAGCGACAGGTTGTCCGGCAGATGGCGGCGCGCATCGCTCCAGGTGTCGGCGGCGGACTGCACCTCGGCGGCCGCCCGCGCCGCGCGCAACGATTGCGAACGTTCGGCGGCAATCTGCAGATCTTCCGACAGATTTTCCTCAAGATCGGCGATCGTCTTATCCAGCTTGACGCGGATCTCGGGATGCGTGGCGCTCCAGCGCCGCGCGAAAGCCACCTGCATCGCCGCAAAATCGGCAGAGGCGGCGCGCGCATAATTGATCGACATCAGCGATTCATCGAAGGTCTTCGAAACCAGCACGCCGGCGCGGCGAATCCCGAGCGCGGCATAGCCGCCAAGCGCGGCCGTGATCACGCTCATGGCAAGGAAAGCCGTGAGAATCCGACCGCGAATCGTTTGCGCAAGCTGGGCTAATTGGCCCAAGGGCGAGCGTGGTTTGCCCGTTGTTACGCGCAAGGCCTGCGAAGCTTTATGGCTACTCATCAAAATAACTCGACTTGAATAGGCTCTTTTGAGCTATTTCAGGTTAAGACGAGGCTAAATTTACTTGCCTAACGAAGCCAAAAAGTGCTGATTTCGCCTTTAGTTAACCGAATCGCGAATCGCTGCTCGGAAAGGTTGCGCCGGTCTGACGGCGATGGATGACGTGAATGCCCCTTTTCAGGTCTCTGATCGGATATCGGCCCGCCCGGCTCTCGATGTTGGGCGCGGCGGGGGCGCTGATATTGATTGCCGGCGGCGCCGCGTGGACGCAACAGGGATCTGTGCCCTATGTCGTTTCGCAGCGCGGGCGGGCGTTCCATCCGGTTTTTCTCAGTATCAAACAGGGCGACACGGTGCGCATCGTTAACGATGACGGCGACCTTCTGCACCACGCCTATGTCGAGTCGGACTCGTTCAATTTCGACTCGGGCGACCAATTGCCCGGCAGTAAGACGGACATCGTCTTCTCGGTGCCGGGAACGTTCAATGTCCTTTGCGGCATCCATCCTAAGATGAAGCTTGTCGTCGTCGTCAAATGAAAAAGCTCCGGCGGTGTTCCGGAGCTTTCTTCTCGCTTCAGCTTAGCGGTTCGGACCTTTGCGATCGCAACGGATTTTCCGCAACCGCAGTTTAGGCAATATGCGTTCCGTAGAGCACGGAATGCAGCGCATAATAGGCGACAAGGAAACAGGCGAGGGCGGCACAATAAGCTGCCGGGATCAAAAGGAAATCCCAACCCGATATCGCCACTTTGAAGCGCGCCAGATTTTCCTTGATACCGAGCCGCAAATGGACGAGCCGCCGGCTTGGCGCGTCATCGCCGATAATGCCCAAGATGACCGCGATGATGGGCGCATGGCCGATCGCGTCGATCTTGCCGAATTCCGGCACCGCCGCGACGAACATCGTACAGAGAATGATGGCCGCGACGCGACGCACGAGCGGCGTCAGGATCAAGGCGAAGGACAGCGTGAATTCGACCATGCCGGCAGCACGCAAATAGAACTCCGGCGTAAAGCCGAAGCTCATGTCCGGATGCGTGACGAACAGGGGGTAGGTCCATTGCGGATAGGCCCACTTTTCGACCGAGGCCCACATCAAGGTCACGGCGGCGCTGTAGCGCATGAGGTCGAGCGGCCGCATGCCGAAGAAGTCGCGGTTCAGGCCCGTCAGCCCGAGATAAGCCGCGATGCCGAGGAAGATCGGATAATCGAGCAGATGGAAAATGCCGTATTCGTAGACGGCATAAAAGAACAAACCGGCGATGCCGAGCGCGGTGAAAATCAGCGTTTCGCGCCAGATCAGTCCGGCCGCCAGCGCAAGCTGAATCCACGGAATGAGCGGCGAGGCGGTCTTGAGTTCGGGCGTTAGAATGACGCCGCCGTTTGCCCAACAGGCCACGAAAAAGAAGCCGCAAGCAGCACGCACGATGACTTCGGTATCGGCGCGCAAGCCGCTGGTGACACGGTTCAGCGCCGCAAGCAAAGCCGTCCCGATCGCGCTCCATTCGACAATGTAGCCGAAGAGCAGCATCGTAAACGCCACCAGCATCAGGACTTCGAAGTCCGGACAGAGGACATTTTCGAGGCCGCGCGGCTGACCGGCGACATTGTAAGCGCAGAACCACTTGACGTGGGCGCTCGCCTGCTCGGTGCAAAAAGTGCTTGCACTCAAAGCGAGCCCGCCCGCGGCCGCTATGCGACGGCTGCCCCACCGACCCAACATTCGCAATTCCCCGTTGGTAATTCCAAAACGACGTCAATTTAATCGAATTTTAACGATCGGTCGCGCTTGTTCTTAACAATTGGTTAACCGAAGAAGTCAAGACATTAACGTTGATGGAAGAAAGCTCGGCCTCGAAAGGAATTGCTAAAGGCCGAAGTCCGATCATCGAGGAAATTCGGAGTCGCAACGAGGCCCGCATGATCCTCGCCTTGAGTCTATTCAATCTTCTCCTCGGCACAGGCTTAGCCTATGCCGCGCCACGAATGCCGAGCTACAGCTTGCGGCTCGAACAATCCGGCGGCACGCTTTTCATCGCGGGCCTTGTGCTGATTGGACTCTTGGTGCCGCGCGGCTGCTAAATCAACGCGGCGGCGGTGGCAAAGCGACGACTTCCGTCTCGCTGGTCAGCGTTTTCAGAAAAGCGATGAGATCGGCTTTTTCCGTTGGAGTCAGCCCGAGCGGATGGATCAGTTCCGAACGGCTCGGCCGATCGATGCCGCCCCGGTCATAGAGATCGATCACGGCTTCGAGCGTCGGCACCGATCCGTCATGCATATAGGGGCTGCGCTCGGCGACGTTGCGCAACGTCGGCGTCTTGAACGCATAGCGCAGCTTGACCGACGATTTGAAAAATGCGCCGCGGCCGATGTCGTTACCCTTGGCGACACCGATGTCGTGGAAGGAACCGTCGGTAAAGGCCCAGCCGCTGTGGCATTGCGCGCAATTGCCCTTGCCGTTGAAAATCGCAAAGCCGTGTTTCGCGGCCGGGCTGATGGCATTCTCATCGCCCATGATCCAGCGGTCGAAGGGCGCCGGCGTCGACTGGATCGAACGCACATAGGTCGCAAGCGCCATCGCGATATTCTTGCGGTCAATCTTATGATCCGGGAAGGTCGTCGAAAAAGCCTGCACGTAAGTCGGCACCGCCGAGAGGCGGGCGATCAAGGCGGCTTCGGTGAGGTTGAGATTGCCCGCCGCCATAATCGGCGCAAACGACACCTTCTCCAGGGTCGCAAATTTTCCGGTCCAGCCATAGCGATCGATGAACGCCACGTTGAGCAGCGTCGGCGAGCGGACCGCCATAGGACGCCCGGCATCGCCGATGGCACGCGGACGGTGATCCGTGAACGACAATTTTGGATCGTGGCAGGTCGCGCAACTATGCGTCCCCGATCCCGACAGCAAAGGATCGAAGAACATGGTGCGTCCGAGCGCCTCTTTGGCCGGCGAATAGGGATCGTCGTCCGGATAGGGCGTCGCGGTCGGCCGCACATATTGCTGGCGCAGTTTAGCGTCGGCCTGGTCCGGCGCTTTCTCGAAGCCTGAGGCGACGACCATAAGCGGCAGGACCAGCGACACCAATAGACTGCGAAATTTCAACATCATCGCGGTCTCCGGAGCGCACACCGTGCCGCGCAGATGGTTGAAAATTCGTTAGAAGTCCGCCAAATTTTGCGTCGAAGTAAAATAAGTTTCTCGAATGTCTGTCTATTCGGCCGCCAGCCCGGGCCGCGCAAGCGCCGCGAGCGCCTGGGTCAAATCGGTGAGCAGATCATCGGCATCTTCGAGGCCGACGGAAAGCCGCAGCATCCCGTCGCTAATCCCCATTTTGGCCCGTGCCTCCGGCGTCAGGCGCTGGTGGGTCGTCGTTGCCGGATGGGTGATGATGCTTTTCGCATCGCCGAGATTGTTTGAAATCTTGATGATCGAAAGGGCGTTGGCCACCGCAAAAGCGCCGGCCTTGCCGCCCGGCACTTCAAAGGTTACGACCGTGCCGCCGCCCTTCATCTGCCGCCGCACGATCGCCGCCTGGGGGTGATCGGGCCGGCCGGGATAAGTGAGCCGCGTTACGTTCGGGTGTTCGGCCAGGACATCGGCGATCCGCGCCGCGCTCGCCGCCTGGTGGTTGACGCGCAAGGGTAGCGTCTCCAGCGATTTCAGCATGACCCAAGCGTTGAACGGCGAAAGGGCCGGGCCGGTTTGGCGCAGGAACGTCTGCATATGGGTGTCGATGAATTCGCGACTCGACAGGATGATGCCGCCGAGACATCGGCCCTGGCCGTCAATATGCTTGGTCGTCGAATAGACGGTGCAATCGGCGCCGAGTTGCAGCGGCTTCTGCAGGATCGGCGAGGCGAAGACATTGTCGACGACGAGCCGCGCGCCGTGCCGGTGGGCAATCGCGGCGATCGCCTCGATGTCATAGACGTCGAGACTCGGGTTGGTCGGGCTTTCGAGGAAGAAGGCTTTGGTTTCCGGCCGCACTGCCGCTTCCCATTGGGCGAGATCGGCGCCGTCGACGAGCGTTGCCGCCACGCCAAATCGCGGCAGCAGGTCTTCGACCACATAAAGGCAGGAGCCGAACAGGGCCCGTGCCGAGACGACATGATCGCCGGCCCTGAGTTGGCCCAGCAGCGCGGCGGTGACGGCGGCCATGCCGCTTGCCGTCGCCCGCGCCGCCTCGGCGCCTTCGAGCAGGCACATGCGCTCCTCGAACATGGCGACGGTCGGGTTGGAATAGCGCGAATAGATGAAGCCGGGGTCCTGCCCATTGAAGCGCGCTTCGGCGGCTTCAGCCGTGTCATAGACAAAGCCTTGGGTCAGAAAGAGCGCCTCCGAGGTCTCGCCGAACTGCGAACGCAACGTCCCGCCATGGATCAGCCGCGTGGCTTCGCGCCAATTCTTCGGGTCCTTCAGCGCATCGCCCGGCGTTTTTTTTGTCATTCTCTTCTCCTGCTCGCGGGCCGCACGGGGCAAGCGCGGTCCGGCGGGGGCGCGGCCCGGACGGCAGATCGCAAAGGACGGATTGAAAAGGGGGAATGCTTCGCAGCCTCGGCCCTTTTAGTCCCTTGTTTAACGTGGCGGCAAGCCGGCCGGCCCAAATGACCACGTCCCTGCACAATAGTCCTTGCCTTTGCCCGGCTCAAGGGAAAATAGCTGTTGGCAGCCGGGCTTACGCCTTGACGCTCAGACGCCCGGCGGGCCTGCTCACGTGACCATTCCGAGCCGATAGACATGGAAACAGCGACCCTCTCCGCCCTTTTCGAGGACGAGAGTGCCTCCCTACTTTTTGGGAACGCATTCGGCCTCCTCGGCCGCGAGAAAATAGACATCATGCTGCGGCGCGAGATGATCCGCGCGCGCGACGCGATCGAGGCTTCGCAGAAACAGCCCGCGAGTCTCGACTTGCGGCTGGGCCCGAAGGCCTATCGGGTGCGCGCGAGCTTTCTGCCAGGCAAAAGCCGGACGGTCGCCGCGCAATTGCAAAACCTGAAATTCGATGAGATCAGTTTGACCGGTCCGGGCGCCGTGCTGGAGCGCGGCTGCGTCTATGTCATCCCGCTGCTGGAATCGCTCGTGCTGCCGAACAGCATTTCGGCCGTCGCCAATCCGAAAAGCTCGACCGGGCGTCTCGACATCTTCACCCGGCTTATCACCGACGAAAGCGAAGTCTTTGATGTCGTTGCGAGAGGCTATAAGGGCCAGCTTTATGCGGAGGTTTCGCCGCGCAGCTTCAGCGTGCGCGTCCACGAGGGCAGCAAGCTCAATCAAATCCGCTTTCGCCGGCTCAATTCGTCGCAGCTTTCGCATACCGACTTCACGCTGAGCGACAAGGACCTTGCGCTGCGCCATCGCGAGCAAAAGCTCGTCGATGGCGAAACGCTGAACCTGCGCGACGGCCTCGTGCTCAGCGTCGCGTTGAGCACCGAGACAATCGGCGAGATCGTCGGCTACCGGGCGCAAAAACATACCGACATCATCGATGTCGATCGCGTCGGCGCCTATGACATCGGCGATTTCTGGGAGCCGATCCGCGCCCGGCCGGACAAGAGGCTCATCCTCGATCCGGACGAATTCTATATTCTCGCCTCGCAAGAGAAGCTGCATATCCCGCGCGACCTTGCTGCCGAGATGGTGCCGATCGACCCGGCCATGGGCGAATTCCGCGTCCATTACGCCGGCTTCTTCGATCCGGGGTTCGGCTATACCGAGAGCGGCGATCCCGGCAGCCGCGGCGTCCTCGAAGTACGCAGCCACGAAGTGCCGTTCATCCTTGAGGACGGACAGGTGATCGGCCGGCTTGTCTACGAGAAGATGGCCGAGGCGCCGCAGGCGCTTTATGGCCAGGTCGGCGGCTCGAATTATCAGGGCCAAGGCCTGAAACTCTCCAAGCACTTCCGCATGCCGTAAGGCTGCACTTCGCTCCCGGCCGTTCCCGTTCTAAAAGGGCGCCGCCCTTGCCCGTTCAGGCCCTTTAACCGGACCGCGACATGTCGCACCCTGCGCTGATCACCTTTGCCCTTATCGCCCTGACGGCGATCGGCGCCATCATGGCGCGCAGGCTGCGTATGCCGTCGTCGATCTTCCTGGTGATCTTCGGCATTGCGGCGAGCTTTCTGCCGCACTTGCCGCGCATTCCGATCGAACCTGACATCGTTCTTCAGGTCTTGCTGCCGCCCTTGCTCTATATTGCTGGCGTCGGCATGAGTTGGCGCGGCTTCAAGCGCGAGTTCGGCGACATTTTCCTGCTGGCGGTCGGCTGCGTCTGCGCCACGGCGGCGGCGGTCGCCGTCACGGTGCATGGCCTCTTGGGCTGGCCCTTGGCGCTCGGCTTCGTCCTCGGCGCGATCGTCGCGCCGCCGGATGCCGTGGCGCCGATCGCGATCACCGACGGGCTGGCGCTGCCGGGGCGCATCGTCACCGTTCTCGAGGGCGAAGGCCTCGTCAACGACGCCACGGCGCTCATTCTGTTCAGCTTTGCGGTCACCGCGGTCGAGCGCGGCAGTTTTTCCCTGCCGGAGGCGGCCGGCCTTTTCATCGTCGTCGCCATCGCCGGCGTCGCCTGGGGGCTTGCCGTCGGCTGGGCCACCTTGCGGCTGCGCCGGCATATGGGCGATCCGCAAATCGAACTGACCATCGCCTTGCTCACGCCCTATATCGCCTTCTGGCCGCTGCAGGCGCTTGGCGGCTCGGGCGTTTTGGCGGCGGTGGCGGCGGGGCTCTATGTCAGCGCCAACGGCGCCGGTTCCATTCCGCCTGCGACGCGTTTGCAGGGCTATTTCTTCTGGCGCTTCGTCGTCTATGTCACGGAAGGCTCGATTTTCGTCATCACCGGCCTGCAGGCTTGGCCGATCATTGCGAGTCTGCGCCAGGAGTCGTGGCAAAAACTGCCGCTCGCCATCGGGGTCGTTATTCTCGCCGCCGTCGCGGTGCGGCTGATCTGGGTTTTGGTCCTGACCCGGATTCCGCGCGATCTGGTGCGCAAGAGCCGCGGCCGCCGGGCGCTGCCATGGAAGCACGATATCTTCATCGGCTTCACCGGCATCCGCGGCGTCGTTTCGCTGGCGGCGGCTTTGTCGATCCCGTTCATGGTCGATGGCGCGCCGTTTCCGCAGCGCGACGTCGTGCTCATCATCACCTTTGCCGTGATCCTTGCCACGCTGGTCGGGCAGGGGCTGAGCCTGCCTTTCGTGGTGCGCAAGCTCGGCCTTGACGTTGAGGGACGGCGTGAGCTCGCAACGGCCAAGGATCGCGAAATCCGCGCCCGTGTCGCCGGAGTCGAGGCGGCACTCGCGCAGCTCAATGGCGTAGGTTCTGATGGCATATCGTCCGGAACGATGCGCGTTTTGAAGAATCGCCAACGCGACCGTCGCGATACGCTGATCAGCGCGCTAAAACGGGTCGACGATCAGTATGAGGATTGGCTCAAAGTCCAATTGAGTCTCATTGAGGCCGAGCGGCGCAAGATCGCCGAGCTTTACGACAAGGACGCAATCACGGACGAAGCGCGGCGGCGGATCGAGCGCGAACTCGATCTCGAGGACGCGCGCGCGCGCCATGCCTATGACAGCAGCCTGCCGCTGCGCGGCGACGATCTGATGCCGTGATCGTTTGGGCGGTTCGCGCGATCGAAGCCCTCCTCAAATCCGCTGACAGGTCCGTCGTCGTCTTGCCGCGCAGGGTCGAAGGGGGAGCCGGGGAAGACAGGCGCCTCGAACATCGGCTTCGTTCGGCTTACGTGCCGGTTTTTACCGGCGCCGGAAGCGCAGGAATAATCAGCCTGTAGACGAGAGCTATTGCTGGATTCGTTAACGCGAAGGGAAGGATTGCCCATCGGCGCGGGTGTCGTTCAATGGTAGAACGGGCAGCTTCCCAAGCTGCATAAGAGGGTTCGATTCCCTTCGCCCGCTCCATGACTTAGCTGTATTCCGTCAAATTGTTTTGCAGCCAGTCTTGTCGGTTTTCTTCGCGATCCGCGCTGTTGCTGGTGCGTCAACGCAACGGGTTGCTCTGGTGGGGCGCCCCTTTAATGCGAAAGAAAAATCGCCTGATACGCCGCTAATTCCGCACGAATTCGCGCCAACTCGTGGGCGGTGGGGTTTTTCGGATCCTCGGCGGGCGGCAGGCTGCCGAACTTCATCAGACAGGCCATAAGCAACAGGCGTGCCTTCGTGGCGGTGAGGTTGGAAGCCGCTATCTGATAGGGATGCGGATCGGCAAAGCCCTGCGCGCCGCGGCCGACCCGGCACACGGGAAGTCCACTGAACACTGCCTGAAGCAGGACTTTCTCGCGCGCCGTCGAAGCGCTGTGGCCATAGGGCGCCAGGCCTTCGATGACGAAGCCAGCGAGACGGTCGAGGCCAAGCTTGTGGTCGATCGAGGCTTTCAGATCACCTTCGAGCGCCGGATCATCGCCATAGTCGAGCGTCGAATAGGCGCCGTCCTTGACGATCGAAACCACGGGGATCGCCTCGGGAAGGAGGTTGTTGCGCGCGTCCTTGATGGCGATTTCGAAGGTTTCGATCGTGGCCGCTGTATGCCTGCGAACGGCCCGACTGTTTTCCGGCAGGCGGTTGATGTTCACATCCGATAGATACGTATGTTTATAAGCGGGCAGATAGGTCAGGGCGACCGCGCCAAGATGGCCGACCTGGCCGAGAATGCCGCCAGCACCGCCGGTCGCAATATAGCCGCCCGGACGCGCGTCGCCCTTGGCGACGTCGCGCGCCGCGAAAATCTGCTGCTCCTGGATGACGACGGTCCCGCATTTGTTACGGCCCTCGGCGTCGGCCCACACCCGCGAAGCAAGGAAGCGGACGGAGTCGGCGATGTTTTTCGGGCCGTCATGGCTCATCTGTCCTTGCGGACGTTGTGCGGCGTTGCAGCAGATCGGCAGCGTCGTGTCGATCAACAGATTGAACCAGTAGGATGTCTCTTCGATCTGCGGACTGCCCTGCGTCCAAATCAGTCCGTCATGCGCGCCGCTGGCGGCGATCTTCTGCACCTCATTGGTGATCGTCGCGAGTGCCGGCCGCGGCGCCTGCGTGGCGAGATGCAGCGGGCGATAGGAAAAGTAATCTCTGCCGCGTCGCTCGGGTGCAGCACCGGCGGAGGGTGTCGCACGATAAAACGAAATATCGGCCATGGACGAGATGGGACTGGCCATGCCGTCGCCACCGACCGAAAGCCGATCGATCTCCTCGAAAAGACGTGATCCGTCCGGGAAGAAAGTCTGCCGGGCTCTCTCGGCCGACGCGCCCGGTGTGGCGCATTCGTCCTCCCACGGCTCGCCGTTTGCCTGGCGGGCCATGTAAGGCAACGGATAGAGGCCGTCCTCCGGCCGAAGCTCGACTTCGTAGACAGGTCTGTCGCCGGCCTTAGCCCGCACGCGGCGAAAGATTCCATCTTCGCCGATATAGCCGTCCGGTGCGTCGTAAAGCGCCGCGGCATCGCTTTCGAGCGGATGCGCGGAAAATTGTTCCACATAGATGCGCGCCGGCGCGGCCAAGCGTTGCGGCCGCAGCGCATCAAACGCCGGCAGAGACCCATCGGGGTTGTGGCGCGCGGGGAGGCCATGTTTCTCGCGCGCCTTGTTTGAGGTGACGAGCGGCGGTGTATTCTGAATTGTCGCCGTGGGGCCGGCGATATGCGCGATACGCACTTTGCTCATCGTTGGCCCCGCCTAATCGCTTTCAGCGTAAGCAGCCGATCTGGCGGGCACCAAGCCGCTCGAACAGGCTATAGCGGCCGGAAAACCAGGGAAGGGCGGCGAGCCTTTCGCGCCACGGCGTCTTGCGGGCGGTCGCGCGCTCCGGCGAATCGAGCGCCGAACGGTCGCCAAGATAATGCAACGCGAGCCGGTTGGCGGATGTCGGCTCGCCGTCGATCACGCGAAAGCGGCGAACCATCAGCCAATCCTTGCAGCCCATCAGGTGTGGAACGTGATCGAGCTCGTACCAGGCGTCGAAATCGGCTTGCGCGCTTTCCGGCACTTCGAACCAGACCGCATAAAGGAGCGGTGCATCGATTGCGCTGATGCCGCGTTCGTTCGGCTGCCGGCGCACGCTGGTCTCGGCCGCGATATAGCGCGTGAATCCTAAGACGGTGCTCAGCATTTCGCGCGTCGTCTCGCTCGGTTTCGTTTTCACCTCTTGATAGGCAGGCGTCTTCATGACGCCGGGGTCGGTCATTTCATAGACGGCAAGAAAGCCTTTCGCGTCGTCCGCAAGATCACGATAGCGCTGCGCGGAGACGAAGCCCGGAACATCCATGCGCAGCGGGATGTGCTCTTCGTCATACCAGTTGTGGAAACGCTGCTCCTGGCCTGCTGGCGGCGTCATTTCCGAAAACAAAACCGATGCGCCCTGCATAATATCTCCTTGTCGCGGCGGGAAGCCGGCTCTTATGATGTCTCAGGCGACTTCCGCCGCTTCACGGACGCTGTCGATCAGCGATGAACGCAGAAGGAAGGCACGGGCCCGCGCGGGATCGGCGGCGGTCGTCCGCAATATGTCGAAGCTCGCTTGGCGCGATGCCGTATCTTTTTCTTCGAGACGCTTTTTATTGGCGACCGTCTGCTCCTGGACGAATTTCACATTCAAGAACCGGCGCCGCCGCGAATAATGATCGAGCATCGCTGGATCTTCGCCGCGCAACGCGACCGCTGACAGCGTCCCAACGGCATCCATCGCATCGTGGATGCCGAAATTGAGGCCCAATCCGCCGATCGGATTGTTGACATGAGCCGAGTCGCCGGCGAGCAGAACGCGGCCGATCCGGAAGGTTTCTGCGACCCGCTGATGGACGGCGTAAAGGTTCTTGTGGACGATCTGGTAGGGCCGCTCCAACGGGTAGAGCCGGTTGAGGCGCGCCATGGCGGCGCTGTCGGACAGTGCCTCTTCGTCGGTCTCCTCGACCGCCGTGGGAAAGACCGCGCGCCAGCGGCCTTTGCCGTCGTCGCCGGCGACCTTGAACAGATTGGCCCATTCGCCGGTCCCGGCAAAATAGCTCCGGAAGGCGTAGCCATTGATCGCATGCATGTCGTCGAGGATGGTGAGAACGACAAAACGCTCGGGCCAAGTATAGCCGTCGAAGGAAATTCCGAGCGATTTGCGCATCGCGCTGCGGCCGCCGTCGGCAGCGATAACCCAATCGGCGTTCAGCGTCTCCGGGCCTTCGCCCGTTTCGGCGTCGACGAGGACGCGATCGGTATTCTGCCGACAGGCGACGGCGCGCACGCCGAAACGCACGTTCACGCCATATTCGCGGAGCTTGTCGAGTCCCATTCGGGCGAGCTTGTGCTGCTCGGTTTGAACGACGAATGGAAAGCGCGTGTCGTTGCGCAGGATCTCGTGATCGAAGGTCGCGACGAGCGTGCTTGTTTCACGATCCCAGAACTGGAACTCTCGCGCGACCAGGCCCTCGGCGACGAAGCGATCGAACAGGCCGATTCGGTCGATCATCTCGAGCGTCGACGGATGCGTCGTTGAAGCACGCGGCCGCGTGTCGATTTCGTTTGCGGCCTCGATCAGCTCCACCGCGAAACCGGCCTGCGCCGCGGCGACGGCCGAGACGATTCCGACCGGACCACCGCCGACGATGAGAAGTTTGGGTGCTTTGCTCAATGTTCCGCTCCCGAGAAATCCATAGGCAGACGGCATTCGGCGACGCGGATACGGCGGATGGTCGCCGGCGTGTTGCGGCTGCGACCGACGAAGCGCGGAATGCCGCCGGTGATGACAGCCCCGACCGCGGTGACATCGCCGTTGCGGAGCGCGGACAGTGCGTCGTCTTGCGAGCCGCCGGCGCAGGCATCGATGAGGACAATGTCCGCGTCGCGGCCATTTTTGAGAAAACCGGCGTTCAGCCTATAGACCTCGGCGTTGTTTCCTGTTGCCGCGGCGATTGCGAGTTCGGGCGCGAGATCGGTGAGGCTCGCCAGATGCGAGATCGTATAAAGCATGCCAAGCGGCATGATGCCGCTGCCGGTCGGCGTGTCGGTTGCGATCAACAGCCGATGGAACGCATTGGCCTTCCGCGCCAGATTGGCGACGAGCAGCGTCGTACGCAGGTTCCCCGCTGTGCAGACCTGCAGGGCGATTTCGGATTCTTCGACAAGGCGAGGAAAATCCCTGTCCGGCATCGCAACCGGGCCGCCGTTCACATGAAACGAGACATGCGGGCGCGCAGCGAGGAGATGGTCCGCCCAGATTCCGGACGAACCCGGAATGGAGGAACCGCCCGTGTGCATGGTCGTGACCATACCGGCACGTTTGGCCCAGGCGATTGGCTCGGCATAATCGAACGGCGTCGCAAAGGCGCCGAACCCGGCTTTGGCGAGCCAGACACCCTGATCGCGCAGTTCGGCAAAATCCGCCTCGGTCAAACCCGGCTCGAGAATGACCGAGCCTGCGTGGACGCGCATGCCGCCCGGCCGATAGGTCTTGAAACAGCGCGCCGCGGCAACGGCCAGTGCCTTGACGCCAGCCGGGTCCTTTGGGCGGCCGGGCACATGCACTTCCGACGCGGAGATCGCCGTTGTCACGCCGCCGTGGAGATAGCTTTCGAGATAGCCGACCGTCTTCTGCCGCGGCGTATAATCGCCGAACGTAATATGCACATGGCTGTCGATCAGGCCGGGAATCGCGACCGCGCCGTCGGCGTCGATCACGACATCGGCGGAGCCTATTTCCTGAGCCGATAGACTGCCGACCGATTGGATGAGGCCGTCTTCACAAAGAATTGCATCGCCGGATTGAAACGGCTCTTTCCAATCCCCGCTGACAATTCGGCCGATATTGACGATCGCAGTCTTCATCCAGTGCCCCAGTTTAGGTACGCGATGCGGTTAGCGTGCCAATCCTGGCAAGCCTGTCGACGTTAGCCTGTTAACCCATCGCGGCCATTTCGCGGACCAAAATCGACCGAGCCACGAGAACCGAGCTCCGCTTTATTGTCAGACGATCTTAAAATTGTGGGCCTCTGACCGTCAAGCTGGATGGCGTCCAACAAATAATCATCGGCAGCAAGGCTTTTAGGCAATTTGCCGTGGTTGGGTCAGGCGGCGCGTTGACGGCGATGGTCCATATTGACATATTGTATGACAATATAGTTGTGACGGCCCTTCGATCATAACCCGGATCGCTGTGGCCCGGCGCCTATGCTGTTCCGGCGGCGAGATGAGAAGCTTAAGACCATGAGAGCAAGCGACCAGGCGATCTCGATCAATCCCTTCACCGAAGAGACGATCGAGACGTTTCCCGATCTGAGCGATACGGATCTCGAGCAGAGACTCGCCGGCGCCGGCGGCGCGTTTCGCGTCTGGAAGGAAACGCCGGTTGCGCGGCGCGCCGAAATGCTCGGCAGGCTCGGCGCCGCGCTGCGGCAAAACCTCGACAAGTTGGCTCTGGTCATCACCCTCGAAATGGGCAAGACCATCGGCGAAGCTGAAGCCGAAGTTCTGAAATGCGCGAGCCAATGCGAATGGTATGCGGAACATGGTCCGGCGATGCTGGCAGACCGGCCGATGCCGGTCGCGACCGGCACGGCTTATGTTTCCTATCTGCCGCTGGGGACCGTGCTCGGCGTGATGCCGTGGAATTTTCCGCTATGGCAGGTTCTTCGCGCCGCGGCGCCAATCATGCTTGCGGGTAACCCGTTCCTGCTGAAGCCGGCGCGCAACGTTCTGCGCTCGGCGTTCAACTTGGCGGATGCGTGCCGGGAGAGTGGCTTGCCTGAGGGCTTGTTTTCGGTGCTCAATATTCCGCAGGAGAAGATTGCGGGCGTGGTTGCCGATCGGCGCGTTGCCGCGGTCACGGTGACGGCCGGCGTAAAGGCCGGCGCGGCTGTGGCGTCGCAGGCAAGCGCACTTTTAAAGAAGTCCGTTCTCGAACTCGGCGGATCGGACGCCTTCATTGTTTTGAAGGATGCCGACCTATCCAGGGCGGTGTCCGCTGGTATCAAGGCTCGCTTTCAGAATAACGGACAAGTCTGCATCGCAGCGAAGCGCTTTATCCTGGAAAAGCCGATCGCCGATGAATTCACCGAGCGTTTCGTCGAGGGCGTCCGCGTTTTGAAACTCGGCGATCCGCTCGATCGTGACACGTTCCTGGGGCCGATGGCGCGAGCTGATCTTCGCGAGGGGCTTCATAAGCAGGTTGAGGAATCAAAGCGGGCCGGTGCAAAACTTCTCGCCGGCGGTGGTCGTGCCGATCGCAAAGGGTACTTCTATCAGGCTACCGTCTTGGGCGACGTGAAGCCAGGTATGGCGGCCTTCGATGAGGAGACTTTCGGCCCTTGCGCCGCTTTGACCACCGTCGAGGACCTCGATGAAGCCATAGCTCTGACCAACCACAGCGAATACGGTCTGAGCAGCAATTTGTGGACGAATGATCTGGACCTCGCCGCGAAAGCCGCGCGGCGCGTCGAGGCGGGCGGGGTTTTTATCAATGGCTTCTCGTCGTCTGATCCGCGCGTCCCCATCGGCGGCGTCAAATTAAGCGGTTATGGCCGCGAACTCTCAACCTTTGGCGTCACGGAATTTGCAAACGTCCAGACAGTCTGGCGCGACCGGCTTTAGGCCGCAGTCTAAATATTGGATGGAATGAATTTTGCGGTATGCGCGCTGACCGCAATTCGTAAAAATAGGAGCGTTATGAGCGTCGCCTATCAGGATCTTCGGGAATTCATCGCGCTCGCCGAGCAGATCGGCTCGGTGCGCCATATTGCTGGAGCGCAGGTCTTTCACGAGATCGGTGGCATAACAGAAGTCGCCGCCGGCCTTGTTCATGCCCCGGCGCTGCTCTTCGACGACATTCCTGGCTATGCCAAGGGATTTCGAGTCTTCACCAACGCGACGACGAACGCAAAGCGCGCGGCGTTGGCCTTGGGGCTCGATCCGAACTTGCGGCCGCTCGACGCGCTGAAGCTTTGGAAGGAAAAGCGCACCAGCCTGAAACCTATTCCGCCTGTCGTCGTCGGCGAGGCGGACTTCATGGAAAATTCGGCGCGCGAGGATGATGTCAACCTTGCGATGTTTCCCGCGCCGCATTGGCATCCGGAGGACGGCGGCCCCTATATCGGCTCTGGCGCATTGATCGTCACGCGCGATCCGGATGAAAACTGGGTCAATGCCTCGATCTATCGCGTGCAGGTCCATTCCCGCAATCGCGTGACGATCCAATTCGATCATTCGGGGCGGCACGGATCGATGATCGCCCACAAATATTGGGCGAAGGGTAGGGGCTGTCCGGTGGCGATCGTAATCGGGCAGGACCCGGCCTTGTTCATTGCCGGGTTCGAATATCTCCCGGGCGGCCAGTCGGAATATGATTTCGCCGGCGCGATCAAGGGCTTTCCCATCGAAGTGATGAAGGGGCCCGTGACCGGTCTGCCGCTGCCGGCGCGTGCCGAAATCGTTCTTGAAGGTGAATTGCTGCCGTTTCCGCAGAATAGTCTACCGGAAGGACCATTTGGCGAGTTTACCGGCTATTACGCGGCGGATCGGCGCCCCGCCGCCGTCATGGATGTGGCCGGCATGCACTATCGCAGCAACCCGATCCTCTTCGGGTCGCCGCCGCTGAAGCCGCCGCGGTTTCATTTTGGCCTGCCGTTCCGCGCGGCCGGAATCTGGGCCAATCTCGAGGCGCTAGGGATTTCGGACGTGACCGGTGTCTGGCAGCATGTTTCGCAGCTTATGACGGTCGTCGCGTTGAAGCAGCGTTACGCAGGCCACGCCAAACGCGCAGGGCTCGTTGCCGCGGCCAACAGCTATATGGGCCGTGTCGTCGTCGTCGTGGATGAGGATATCGATCCGTCGAATCTCGCCGACGTGATGTGGGCGGTGACGACCCGCGCCGAGCCTTCCGAATCCGTCGATATCATCCGCAACGGCTGGAGTTCGGCGCTCGATCCACGCCTTAGCGCCGACGCGCGGATGCAGGGGGCGACGGCAAACTCTAAAATGATTATCGACGCCTGCAAGCCGTTTCACAATATTGCTGACTATCCGCGCGCGAGCGCGCTCTCGCCGGCGGCGGCGCGCGCGATTGAAGAGAAATGGGGCGACCTGCTACGTTAGCCTCACCCCCTATTCGACGCTGGGCTCTGCCCGCATGATTGGAGAGCGATGAGCATTCAAACCAAGTCCGCCGATCTGGTCGTCGCCCTCACAGGGGCCAGCGGTGCCATTTATTGCATCCGTCTTCTCGAAGCGCTGCGGGAAACGCCGATCCGCACGCATCTGGTCATGAGCAAATGGGGAATTCAAACCCTCAAATACGAGACCTCCTATACGAGCGCATCGGTGCGGCGGCTGGCGGACGAATGCTATTCGGATAACGATCTCGGCGCGCCGATCTCCAGCGGATCGTTTCAGACGATCGGCATGGTCATCCTGCCATGTTCCGCGAAAAGCCTCGGCTCGATTGCGCATGGGCATGGCAGCGGCCTTATTCAGCGCGCCGCCGATGTCGTCCTGAAAGAGCGCCGCAAACTGGTGCTCGCGGTGCGAGAAATGCCGTTGAACGACATTCATCTCGAAAACATGTTGAAGCTTTCACGCATGGGCGCGGTCATCTGCCCGCCGGTGCCGGCCTTTTATACCCTGCCGAAAACGATCGACGACATTGTCGATCAGACTGTGGGCCGAATTGCCGATCAGTTCGGCATCGCCCTGCCGTTGGCGACGCGTTGGGCCGGGACGGTCCCGCTATTTGAAACGGCCGAAAGTTGACCTGGCCGCCGTGGCGGACTCAGGATTTCGGCACTGGCGCCTTATCCGCGGAATAAGCCTTCACCGCGGCATTGCAGGCCTGCCGGACATGGGCAACCGCCGCGGCCCGAGCCGCCTCTGCATCTCCTGCGGCCACGGCCTTGAGGATCGCCCGCATTTCCCGGGCGCTCTTTTGCGCGCGGCCGGTCAAGGACATGGACTTCGAGCGCAGAAACGTGATTCGGGCGCTCAGCGTTTCAAGCACTTCGTAGATCACGCGGTTGCCGCACCCAAGCAGCATCGGTTCGTAGAAACGCCGGGTGGCGCGGATCTCTTCGTTCAGGTCACCGTGTTTGACGGCATCATCGAAGGCCTCCAGCGCACGGCGCATCTCGGCGACGGCGGCGGTGGAGGACTGCGCGGCAAATAGCGCAGCGGCTTCTCCTTCGAGCAGGGCACGGACGTCGTAGATCTGGCGAGCCATTTCAACGGTCAGGATCGGGATCATCGGCCCGCGGTTGGGCACGATGACGACGAGACGCTCCGCTTCGAGGCTGCGCAGAGCCTCGCGCACCGACGGACGGCTGATGCCGAGCCGCGCACAGAGATCGGATTCGACGAGCCGGTCCCCTGGCTGGAATATGCCCGCGACAATCGCATCGCGGAGCTTACTGACCGCCTGTCCCTGGACGCTTTGAGGCGAGACTTTAAAATCCATTGTAATCCTAGACGAAATCGAGATTCCGTAATCCCTGATCCGCGGCCGGACCTGATCATGGCGCGGAGTGACGGAATTCGATAATCGCCCTTTCCCTATCGTCCGCAACAACAGCAAGTGATTCAAGCATAAACGAGGCCATGCCCGTACTCAAGATATGTGCGGCCACCCCTGGTCCCGACTTTGCGCCTAGTCGCCATCCGAGCTTCGGCATTGCGCTTTATGATTTGAGAGAAAGGCGGTGCGACGTTCAACCCTCGGTGTCGTGAACACGGGCGCGGGTTTGGGCCATTGACAGGTTGTCATACAATATGAACACTAGCGCCGGCTGATTTTGGAAACTGAGCGGGTTAGATGGACATTCAAATTCGAAAAGTTGCGACAATCGTGGAGGATCACTTTTATGAAGCCGGCCGCAGGGCCGATAAGCCGCTGCGGAAAGTCGCCTCGGTCATGGTTCTCAAGAACCCCTACGCCGGTCGCTATGTCGAGGATCTTTCCGAACTTACCGAAGCGAGCATCGGCCTCGGAAAGAAAATGGGGGCGCAAGCGCTGGCGGCGTTGGGCGGTATTCCGGTCGAGGCTTATGGCAAGGCCGGCATTGTCGGCCTCAATGGCGAAACGGAGCACGCAAATGCCCTGCTGACGACGGTTTTCGCCAACCCCATTCGCGATGCGATCGGTGGTGGCGACGCATGGATATCGTCAGTGACCAAGATCGCTGGGCCCGGTGCACTGGTTGATGTGCCGATGAATTCCATCGACGACGTCTATATCCGCTCGCATTACGGCACGATGAGCTTGGCGCTCCCGGACGCGCCTTTGCCCGATGAAATCGCCTTGATCTTCTGTTTTGCGACAGGCGGCCGACTCAATGCACGCGTCGGCGGCCTCACCATCGAGGACGTTCGCAAGCAGCGCGCGGCAGTGAAGGCACCCGCCTGAGAGGCGGTTGCGGCGTCAGCGCGGTAACTTTGCTGCAGGCTTTCGGACTGATGGGTCTGCGGTTCGAATTCTGGCGAGGGCAATGTCGCCATTGTGCGCGAAACGTCGAAAGAAATGCAGAATTGCCTGCATTTCATCGCGCGTCACGCCGTCGAAAAGCTGATCATTGACCGAACGAACCAGGGGGATGACGGCATTGATCGCCTTTTCGCCCTGAGAAGTGAGGCGCACGAGGACGCTGCGCCGGTCTTCGCTATGGGGACGCTTTTCCAGCAAGCCGAGCCGAATGAGGCGGCCGACTTCGGTCGTGACATGCGTGGGGGCGAGATGCACGTGCGCGGCAAGGGTCCCGATGCTGACGCCATCGGTCCCCTGTGTATAGGCTGTGCCCATGAGCACCGCGAATTGCGGTGGCGTTAAATCCATCGCACGCCCGAACGCCTCGCGGAACGCGTGCAGCCGGTTCATCGACAGAACCATGAGATAAAGCGTCTCGCGCAGCCAATCGTCGCGGCCATCGACCAGGAAGGCCTCGTTCGAGATCGTAACCGGCGGCACAAAAGGTCGCGGCTGCGACTTGCGCCGCAGCGGTTTGTCTGCGCGGACCGCTTCTTGCTTACGTCTGGTCAAATGACCCCCGTCGGATCGCTGCATTCGCCTCAACACTTATGCGGTGTGATTCCTAGACCGGAGCGTCATCGCAATTCAACGGACGGATTCGCGTTGACGCGCGAATATATGTACATTATGTACATATAATCCTTTGTTCGCGCCGTGTGCGCCGTCGTTTTGGAGAGCATGATGATCGGGTCCGCATTGCCAAAGACGGAGCCTGCGCCCGCAACGCGGGACCTGCGCACCGGCGAGGAATTCCTTCGCAGCCTCGACGACGGCCGCTCGGTTTATTTCGACGGCGAGCGCGTGAAGAACGTTGCCGCGCATCCGGCCTTTGCCGGCGCAGCGAAATCCTCGGCGCGGCTCTTCGACATTGCCGCCGATCCCGCCAATCGCGAGCGCATGACTATTGCCTCGCCATCGGGGCAGCCGATATGGCGGGCCTATCAAATTCCGCGGACGCATGAAGATCTTCGCGCCAAGCGTCTTGCCTCGGAGCTATGGTCCGAAGCCTCCTTCGGGCTTATCGGCCGCTCGCCAGATCACGTGTCCGGTTTCTTCGCCGGTTTCGCTGCCGTGCCCGAGGTCTTTGCCGAAGGCGGTAAGGCGTATGCGGAAAACGTCGTGTCGTTTTACGAACATCTCCGGGACAATCATCTTTGGGCAACCTATGCGATCGTACCGCCGCAGATCGACCGTTCAAAGCCTGCGCATCAGCAGAAAGATCCGACGCTCTATGCAGGCGTCGTTAAGGAAACGGACGGCGGCATCGTCATCTCCGGCGCACAACAATTGGCGTCGGCGGGCGTCTATTCCGATTATCTTTATCTCAGCTGCATTCATCCACTGAAGCCGGGCGACGAAAACTATGCGTTCGGCGTCGCTATCCCGTTGAACGCGGAGGGGCTGCGGCTCTATCCGCGGCGCCCCTTCGCCATGCAGGCGACGAACACGTTCGATCATCCGCTCTCGAGCCGTTTCGACGAATCTGATTGTCTTGTCGTGCTCGACAACGTCGTCGTTCCGTGGGAGCGGGTCTTCATTTATCGGAACCTGCAGGTCTGCTGGAACCAGTGGTGGAAGACACCCGCGCATCTCTATGGCAACTTACAGGCGCAGGCGCGTTACGTCACGAAACTGCGCTTCATGATCGGCCTTGCCAAACGCATCAACGAAATGACCGGGAACGATGCCGTGCCTCCGGTTATGGTGCAGATGGGTGAACTTGCTGCGCTCGTTTCCATTGTGGAGACGATGCTGGAAGCGCAGGAGGTGAAGGCGCAGATCGACGGCAATGGTGTCGTCTGGCCATCGCGGCAAGCTCTCTATGCGGTCATGGCGCTACAGTCGGAGATCAATCCGCGCATGGTCGAGATCATTCGCGAATTGAGCGGCGCCGCCATGATCACCTTGCCTTCATCGGTCAGAGATCTCGAAAGCCCGGAAACCGCGGCGGATATGGAGCGCTATATGCAGAGCGCGACGGCCGGGGCGCGCGAGCGCATCCAACTCATGCGCATGGCGTGGGATTTCATCGGGTCCGAATTCGGCAACCGCTCTCAGCAATATGAAAAATTCTATGGAGGCGCGTCGTTCCTCGTGAAGCAAAATATGTTTCGCGCCTACGATTTCGATCGCGCCACAAAGCTCGTCGATACGGCGCTGGCTCTCCCGGCGTGAGAGTGAGCGTCCGGGATATGTCTCCCTTCACGCCGCGCGAATTTCGCGACGCACTTGGCCTTTTTCCAACCGGTGTCGCCGTGGTCACGACGCTGAATGCGGGAGGTGAACGACTCGGCGTGACCGTGAGTTCATTCGCTTCGGTCTCGCTCGACCCGCCGCTGATCTCCTTCGGCCTCGCAAAGTCAGCGCATTCCTTTGGCGACTGGCTCGCGACGGCCCATTTTGCGGTCAATGTCCTGGCCGAAGAGCAAGAACATCTGTCGTCGAAATTTGCGCGGCCGCTCAGCGATAAATGGAGCGACCTCTCGCCTCGCCATGGGCTCGTTATCGAAGCACCGCTTCTCGAAGAGGCGCTCGCCTGGTTCGAATGTGTCAAGTTCGCCCAATACGATGGCGGCGATCACCTTCTCATTCTTGGACGTATTCTTTCGTTGGCGCGCAATCCGCACGAGGGCAAGCGCCCGCTCGTCTTTTTCAAGAGCGCCTATCATCGGCTAGGCGAGGCGAAACGGTGAAGGGCGCCGTTTGATATCGCAAAAGTCACGTTGCGGCATTTTTCCGGTCAAACCTCGCCGATATGCAGCCGTCTCGCCCCGCCGCCGCCCGGCGGGTGTTTTTTTCGCGCCTCCTCCAGAGTCCGCCTCGATGGCCTGATTCTTGATTGCAAATCGTCAGACATTAAAACAAAATGGTCGATGCCGATTGGCTCGGCGGAGGGCATGTCATGACGGAGTTCGCTGTGCACGACAAAAGTGATTTGCACAAAAAAGACGCCGCGGCGCCGTCCATGCTTTCAGAGAAATCGGGATATTCGCCGTTGCGCTGGGGGATCGCGGCCGTTCTTTTCGTTTCGGTGGTATCGGGCTTTTTCGATCGAATCAGTGTTGCCGTGTTGTTCACCGATCCGGGCTTCAATGCCGCGATGGGGACGAATTTTCATCCGGCCGTTCTTGGTATGTTGATGACGGCGTTTCTCCTCGCTTACGCCGCTTCCGCGCTTCTTTTGAGCGTCGGTGGCGATCTTTTTGGACCACGACGCACGCTGGGATGCGCCTCAGGCGTCTGGGGCTTGCTCATGTTCGCGATGGGCGCCTGCAGTTCGTTTGCCGGCATGATTTTCTATCGTGTCCTGCTTGGCCTCGCGGAAGGGCCGCAGTTCTCGCTGATTTCCAAAACTGTCCAACGCTGGTTCCCAAAAAACGAGCAAACGCGCGCCAACGCGGTCTGGATGATGGGGAGCCCGGTTGGTTCAGCCGTCGGGTTTCCGCTAACCCTTTGGCTCGTCGCAAATTATGGCTGGCGCGCTTCGTTTTACGTACTTGGGGCCTTCAATTTTTTCGTGGTCATGCCGCTCGTACTCGGCATTGTGCGCGATAAACCACCCGTTGCCGGGAATGCGTTTTCCCAACCGGTTGGACCAAGCGATCGGCTGCAGGTCGCCGACATTCGCTCGCTTCTTTCCGACAAGAAAGTGTGGATGTTAACGGGCTTCGGGGCCGGGTTGCTAACCTATCTTTGGGGCCTGAACAGCTGGCTGCCGACTTATCTGCAGCGTGTGCGCCATTTCGATCTGCACCATATGGGGATTTATTCGGCGCTGCCATTCGTCTTGATGTTCTTCGCGGAAATTATTGCGGGATACGTCGCAGATCGTACCGGAAAATATGCGTTATTGGCTTGCGGCGGCCTGCTGACGGCAGGTGCGCTTGCGTTCATCGGGACGCACGTCGCCGATCCGCAGGCAGCGGCGGTGATCATTGCCTTCGGTGCCGCCGCTTGGGGGGTTGCGACGCCCACGCAATATGGCCTTGCTCTGCGCGTTCTCCCGGCTGGCACGACGGCAACAGGCATTGGAATCATCAATGGCGTCGGCAATCTCGTCGGCGCCTGCGCGCCGGCGGTAATCGGCTTTATCGTCGCAGGAACAGGGAGCTATCGGTCCGGTCTGCTCGTGATCGTAGTTGCGAGCGCGCTCGGATCCCTGGCGCTTTTGCCGATGTTGAAATTCAAGCCGGCTGCATGAGAGCGAACCCGGCTGCGATTTAGCCGAATTCGCAAAATTCCATCAAAAAAATCCGAAGCGACCGCGTCGTGCGCTGGATTTCTCGACAAAACCATGCTTAGTCTATTTGGGATTGTCCGACAATAAGACAATAAGTCACAAGTCGGATAGCTAAAGCTGGCGGTCGAATAAGCTGGCGTTCGGGTTGGAAAACGATTGGGGGCGGGATGACGGAAGGCGGCCCAACTTTTTGGCGCCTGGTTGTTACAGCGATGCTAATCGGCTGCTTCGGTGCGCAGACGATTGAGCGCGCTCGCGCCAAGAATGGCTCCGAATATGGCTACAGCTCCATAGTTCAGACGACGCAGGGGCGTGTTCAGGGGGTCACAAAGAACGGTCTCGCCGAGTTTTTCGGCATTCCCTACGCGGCGCCACCCATCGGAAGTTTGCGCTGGCGGCCACCCGTCGCGCATGCGCCGTGGAGAGGCGTTCTCAGGGCAACGGCCTTTGGACCAACCTGCGCGCAGATTGAGAATTCGCCCTTTTCCGGGCCGACCTCGACGAGCGAAGATTGTCTTTACCTCAATATTTTTGCGCCCGCGGCCGCGAAGAATAAGAAATTGCCGGTGATCCTCTGGAGTCATGGCGGTGGCGACTTCGAAGGGGAAAGCAATGATTACGACGGAAGCAAGCTCGCGCTTCAGGGACACGCCGTAATCGTCACCTTCAACTATCGCCTCAACCTTTTCGGCTTTCTAGCCAGTCCGGCGCTTGATCATGAAGGCCATTTGTTCGGCAATTATGGCATTCTCGATAATCAATTCGCGCTGCGCTGGGTGCATGACAATATCGCGGCCTTTGGCGGCGATCCGACAAACATCACAATCGCGGGTCAATCGGCGGGCGCAACAAATGTCGGCGCCGAGGTTCTCTCGCCGCTCGACAAAGGTCTGTTCACACGCGCTATCCTCGAAAGCGGTGCGATGCCGACGTTGACACCCTTGTCCTTTGCGGAAGCCAAGGGCGTGGCGTTTTCCGTGGCTGCAGGCTGCGGGGCTGGCACAGCGTCGGCCGTTGCGGCGTGTCTACGCAAGCTTCCGGCGGCCAAGATTCTTTCCTTTGCGCGCCCGTCGTTCATGGCCAACAACATTGCCGATGGCGCGATCCTGCCGAAGGTGGTTATCGATGCCTTTGAAAGCGGCAAGTTCAACCACGTGCCGCTCATGATCGGCAACGTTGAAAACGAAGGCGCTTATTTCGTCGCGCTTCCCGAATACAGCGAAACGCCGCGAAAGCCGCTGACGGAAGCGCAGTTTCAGGCTTACCTAAAAGCCACTTATGGTGGCAATGCCGGCCCTGGTTATTCACCGCCTGCCTATCCGGCTGGCACGGTCGCGGCGGTGAATGCGCATTATCCGCTCACTGCATATTCAAGTCCGCAGATGCAATGGGTAGCCGTTGAGACGGACGGCGGCCGTTTGAATTTATCGGCCTGCAAACTACGGCATGTCGTGAACATTCTGGCGGCGCAGACGCCGGTCTACGCATACGAATTTCGCGACAAGACTGCGCCGTCCTACTGGCCGTCGATGCCGGGATTCCAATTCCTCGCTTATCACACAGGAGACATTCAATATTACTGGCCGCTTTATCACGGCGGGCGGCTCGGCCAGTCGCATCTCCTGAGCGGCGCTCAGCAAAAGCTTTCTGACACGCTCGTCAATGCTTGGGCGAATTTTGCGCAAAGCGGCAATCCAAACGGGCAGGGCGACAAGCCGTGGCCGCGCTATATGCGGAACGGCCGCTATCTCGATCAAGATATCGATGGCCTTTCAACATTCAGCGATGCGCAATTCTCGAAGGCACATCAATGCGCCTTCTGGGACAAGGTGATCGTTTACAAGTCGACAGCTCAGTAAATTGAGCTCGAGTAACTATGAGTACCTCTCCGCGAAGCTAACAAACATCTGTCATGCGCCAGGAGGTCGCGTCATGCGTTGATTGTCAGACAAAAAGACAATGTTGGCATAGCTCGTGCGTATGAATTACCGGTTGAAGAAAAAAACCAGAATCCGTGCATTTTACGCGATTTGTGGGGGTTAAATGAACACGATCTGCTCATATTTTCAGCGGCTTGCGGTCGCGGCGCCGTTGAGCGTTTTAGCCGCGGCGGGGTTCGGTGGCTACGCCTTCGCGGGCAGCGATATCGGTACGAATGCGTCGCCGCTCAGCATCCCGCCCGCACTACCCGCAACGCCTTATCCGGATTCGGGCGTGCCGGAAGGCTATTTTTTTAACCTGCGTCCGATTGGGAAACCGCTAGGTCAATATCTGGCTGATCACGGCGTCTATTTGACCGGCCGCACCTTGCAACAGGCCATTGGCGTCACAAACGGCGGCCTCAAGACGGGCACGGTCTACGAAGGATTTAATCTCTTCGGTGTCGACCTGGATATGAACAAGATCGCCGGAATTCAGGGCGGCTCCTTTCATTTCCTTGTAAACGAACTTTCCGGTTTGCCGCTACAAGGCTTTACAGGAAGCTTCTTTGCGTACAATCGTGCCTTCGCTTTGCAGGCCGGTGTCCGGCTAAACGAATTCTCCTACGAACAAAACTTCGGCGGCATCGTCGATGTTCGTGTTGGCCGCGTTCCGGTCGGAACGGAATTCGATACCGAGCGCGTTTATTGCGAGTTCCTATATGGCATGTGCGCGCTTCCGGCGGGCTATGTCTTCTCCAAAGGCTATCCGCCCTACAATGCAGCGTCCTGGGCCGGTATCGCGCAGGTGAAACTTCCGCATCACTTATATTTCCATGCCGGTATTTTCGAAGACGAGCCGAGCCTGGCGACGATCGGCCATTGGGGTTGGCCAGGCGAGGACTGGTCGCCTGATAAGGTGCGTGGTGCGACGATTCCGGTGCAATTCGGTTATCGCACGACCTTCAAGGATGATCCCTATCCGAAGTCATATGCGGTGGGCGGTTATGTCGATACTGGCGATTATGTCGATCCCATCGCGAATGCTGCGGGTCAAAACAGGCTGCTCGCCGGAGGCGCACCGCGTCTTGATCATGGCAAGAGTGGCGTCTGGGTGCAAGCCGAACAGGCGGTCTGGCGTCCCGACATGACGACGAACCGTGCATTGACCCTGTTTGCTGGCGGGAACGTGCAAACAAGTGGCGAGGCCAATATCCAGAACGCTTATTTCGCGGGCTTGTCTTTCAACGGTCCATTTGCCGGCCGCCCCTATGACACCTTCAACGTTGTTGGAGAGGCGATCAATTCGAGTAGCGCCTATTCGAGCTTTATCGACACAAGCTTGAATTTGAGACACATGCCTGGAATCAGTCCACATGAGGCGTTTATCGAGGTGAATTACGGCATTGCGCTCGCGCCGGGCATGACGCTGAAGCCGAATTTCGAATATGTCTGGAATCCGGATCTGGACACGATTCCTCATCCGGTTTCGAGCGACAGGCATGTTGTGATCATGGGGGTCGCCTTCACGGCCTTCCTGCCGGAGACCCTGGGCTTGCCGCGGCTCGGCGGTGGCGGCTAGACCGCGCCTCGCGCCGGCACGGAACGAAATACCGGGCGCTGCTTTCGAGCAGCGCTCTTCTGTTTCGACGTTACGTTCAGGGAAGAATGGCGGACGAAAGAATCGGCCGCCCGGCGATGATATCCGCCGCCTTTTCCGCAATCATCATGACCGGCGCGTTGATATTGCCGCCGATCATATCGGGCATAACGGAGGCATCGACGACGCGCAGCGCGTCCGCGCCGAAGACTCGCAGCGCCGGGTCGACGACGGCGCCGGGATCTCCGGCGACGCCCATGCGGCAGGTGCACGCCGGATGATGGACGGTGACGGCCGTCTGACGGATATAGGCTTCAATGTCTTCTGCGCTCTTGGCGACCGGCCCCGGCGCGACCTCTGCCGCAAGATAAGGCCTCAACGCGGGCTGGCTGGCGACTTCGCGGGCGATCCGCACGATTTCGACGATCGTCTCTATGTCGCTGCCATGGGCGAAGAAATTCTGATGGATACGGGGCGCCTGGCGCGGATCGGCTGAGGCGAGCGCGACCTTGCCGCGGCTTTCCGGGCGCAGGGCGACGACGCGGGCCGCAAAGCCATCTTCGTAAGGCCACGCGAATGGTGCGAGATGGGGCCGAGCGCTCAGTGGCGCCGCGTTGAAGAGAATTTGCACGTCAGGCATCGGCTCTTGCCCGCTTGTCCGCAGGAAAGCCATTGCGCCGCCTGGCAGATCGTTGGCAATGCCTTGGCCGCGAAGATAGGCGTTGCCAAGGGCGAAAGCGATCCTGTCGATGCGCATGGCTTTGGCGAGCGGTCCCGGTTCACGCCGGCGATAGAAAACGCCGACCGACATCTGATCTTGCAGGTTCGCGCCGACGCCCGGCAGATCAATAGCGGCCTCGATGCCGAGCCCGCGCAGATCGTCAGCCGGGCCGATGCCGGAAAGCATGAGCAGTTGTGGAGAATTGATGACGCCACCCGAGAGGATGACCTCGCGATCGGCGAAGGCCGTTTCGATCGCGCCGTTCTGTGCGTAGGCGATGCCGATGGCGCGCGTTCCGTGCAAAAGGATTCGATGCGCTTGCGCACGCACTTCGACGCGCAAATTCGGCCTATGCAGTGCAGGCCGGAGATAGGCGACCGCTGCGCTGCAACGCCGGCCGTTGCGGATCGTCAGTTGTCCACGGGCGAATCCATCCTGCTCCGCGCCGTTATAATCGGGATTCAAGGCAAAGCCCGTCTCCACGCCCGCCGCGAGATAAGCATCGACAAGCGGGTCGGCATATCGGCTGTTCTGCGTCGTCAGCGGTCCTGTGCCGCCGCGATAGCGATCGGCGCCGCCTTCCCAGCTTTCCTGTCGGCGGAAATAGGGCAGGACTTTCTCATAGTCCCAGCCGGAAAGCCCGGCCGCCGCCCAGCGCCGATAGTCGCCGGCATGGCCGCGAACGTAAGCCATGGCGTTGATCGATGAACTTCCGCCGATGACGCGGCCCCGCGCGCATTCGACCGCGCGGCCGTTCACTTCCGCCTGAGGCTCGGCAAAATAATTCCAGTCGTGAAGCCGGTTGAGCAGAATGCGGCCCCAGCCGAGCGGAATATGGATCCAGGGATCACGGTCCCAGCCACCCGCTTCGAGCAGGAGAACCGTGACGTCTTCATCCTCCGTCAGCCGGTTGGCCAGCACGCAGCCGGCCGAGCCGCCGCCGACGATGATGTAGTCGAACGCGCGACGGCCGCTCTCGGGCTTGGGCACGGCGGCCGTCTCAATGGCGGCGGAGAAGCGGGATCATGGTGAAGGACAGGATCACGGTGGCCAAGGTGATGACAAGCAGCCCGCCGGCGTAATTGCCGGATTTGCCGATGACGAAGCCCATCAGCACGGGCGTGAGAGCGCCGACGATATTGGCCACGCCGGCATAGATGCCGAAGCCCATGGCGGTGACCTTTGGGGGGATCACTTCCGTGCCCATTGCGAACAATGCCGGCACCGTAATGCCCCAAGCGCCTGCGCTGAGCGCGATCAGCAAGGCCGAATGGGTCGGATTGCCGACGGCGCTCGCGGCATAGACGAGAAGACCGGTGGCGATCATGCCCAGCATGCAGAGCCAGGCTTTGATCCGCCATTTGTCGCCGAGCCAGCCGCCGAGGAAATAGCCGCCAATCATCAATAGAAAGGGCAGGGACGAGAAAACGCTCGAGTGTTTGATATCGAAATGACGCGCGACCTGAAGATAGGCGGGGAGCCAGCTATTGAGGCCCCAGAGATAGACCATAGCGCTGCAATCATAGACGGCAAGAAGCCAGAACAGTTTGTTGGAAAGCAGCAGTCGGATCGCCTGGCCAAGAGGCATGGATTCGGAGTCCGGAGCCGCGGCTTTCGCCGCCTGCGGCTTGTCCTGCACGAGAAACCAGACCGTCGGCAACACGATCAAAATGTTGAGCGCGGCGAGCAGGTAGAACGAGGCACGCCAGCCGTAATTGGCGACAAGCATGATAACGAGCGGAAAGCCGATCATCGAGCCAAGCGGTGCGCCAATACCCCAGACCGCAGTCGCCAAACCGCGCTCGCTGGGCGGAAACCATTGCTTGACGGCAACATTGGCCGAGCCGAATTGAGGTCCCTCCGTCAGTCCGATAAGCACCCGCCCGACAAGCATCATCGCATAGGACGCCGCGCCGCCCATGATCGCCATGATCACGCCGAGCAGAAGCGCGATCATAGACAGCGTGCGACGCGGGCCGAAAAGGTCGGAGGTAATGCTGAGGGCGAGCGCGGATATGCCGTAAGCGACGACGAAGCTCGTCATCAACAGACCGAGCATCGCCGGATTATTGCCGATCCCCATCGCATGCTTGAAATCCGCATTGGTGAAGAGAACGGCGATATTGATCCGGTCGAAGAACGCGGTCGTCACTGCAATCAAAAGAACAACGACCATCAGCCAGCGATATGCGGCGCTATGCGTGCGTTCGATCTCCTTCGCCCCGGCGCGAGATGTTCCCGTTACAACCGAATCTGACATTGGATATTCCTCTCCCCGGGTGCCGAAGCATTTGGTCGACTTGATAGATAATGTATGATTGTAATACAATATTCGTGCCTGTCGATAGGGATGGCGCATAAAACAGCAGAAGAGAAACTGCCTGTGCATCCTGCCGCCATTGCAGGCAGAGGAGTCGATAGGTGAGCAAAGGACTTGAGCAGCGCTGGCAAAAACCAAACCTCGGAATTCAGGCATGTCTACCCGGACATCGCGAGCTTTTCTATGGCGGCGCGTGGCATGAGCCGCGGGGCGGTTATTTAGAGACATTCAATCCGGCAACCGGCGAAAGTCTCGGGCGCGCCGCAGAGGCGAACGAAGCCGACGTCGATGCCGCCGTCGATGCCGCACAGCGTGCCTTCGTCACATGGCGTCGCGTGGCGCCCCGCGAGCGCGCGGAGTGTCTCTTGGAGATCGCGCGGATCATGAAGGATCATGCCGAGGAGCTTGCGGGGCTTGATGCTCTAAATTGCGGCAATCCGATCCGTGAATTGATCAACGACGTGCATAAAGGCGTCAATCAGATCGAGTATTTCGCGGGGTTGGCGCTTGAGGTGAAGGGCGAAGTTCTGCCAACGGTTGCCGGTCTCGTAAACATGAGTGTGCGCGAACCATATGGCGTCTGCGCGCGGATCGTTGCCTACAATCATCCTTTGATGTTTGCGGCGCAGAAGATCGGCGCGCCTCTGGTCACGGGCAATACCGTCATTCTCAAGCCGCCACCGCAGGCACCGCTCTCCGCCTATCGTTTGATGGAATTGCTTCAAGGCGTCGTGCCAGACGGTGTGCTGAACCTCGTCTCCGGGGGGCGCGTCTGCGGCGCCGCGCTTGCCGCGCATCGGAATATCCCGGTCGTGTCGCTCGTCGGCAGCCTCGAAAGCGGCAGGGCCTGCAACAGCGCCGCCGCGCCGCATCTCAAGAAAGTCATCCTCGAACTCGGCGGCAAGAATGCCATGATCGTTTATCCAGATGCCGATTTGATGCGCGCGATCGACGGCGCTGTGCGGGGAATGAACTTTTCCTGGTGCGGGCAGTCCTGTGGATCGACGTCACGGCTCTTCCTGCACGAGTCGATTCATGATGCCGTGGTCGCCGGCATCATCGAAAAGGCGAAGGCTTATAGACCGGGCAATCCGCTCGACCCGGAGACGACGATGGGTACCCTGGTTTCCAAAGCTCAATTCGACCGTGTCATGAACTATATCGCGCTTGGCCGCGCGGAAGGTGCGACGCTTGTTCTCGGAGGCGCCCGGCCGGCGGATCCGGCGCTCGCGGCGGGTCATTTCGTCGAGCCGACGATCTTCACCAATGTTCAAGCCTCCATGCGGATCGCCCGTGAAGAAATATTCGGGCCCGTATTGTCGGTGCTGCGCTGGCACGACGAGGCAAAAATGCTGGAGGAGGTCAACGCCGTTGATTACGGCCTCACCGCCGCGATTTACACTAAGGATCTAGCAACCGCGCATCGCGCAGCTGGCGCAATCGAAGCCGGCTATATCTGGATCAATAATTCAGGAACGCACTACCTTGGCGCGCCGTTTGGCGGCTACAAGCTGTCAGGCATCGGCCGGGAGGAACATAGCGGTGAGATCGAGGCCTTCACGCAGCTCAAGAATATTAGCATTGCGCTTTAGCTTCGGGCGGTTCAGCTCTGTCCCGATCTTGTGATAGGTCCCTCAGCACGGCAGCGTCTAATCTGCCTGCCCCCAATAGACCCGCCGGAGCGAAATCTTGACGACCTACGATGGCTTGCCGCTTCCGCAGCGTTATTGGTCTGCGGCGACGATCTGGCTTGCGCTCATTCTGGCGGTGCTCGACAGTTCGATCGCCAATGTCGCTTTGCCATCGATCGCGCGCGACCTTTCGGCACCGGCGTCCGTCTCCGTATGGGTCATCAATGCCTATCAACTCGTCATCGTTATTGCGCTTCTGCCGCTCGCCACGCTCGGCGAAATGTTCGGCTATCGCCATGTCTTTCAGATAGGCATTGTGCTTTTTAGCGCCGCTTCGCTCGCCTGCAGCTTCGCACATTCGTTGCCGGCGCTCGCCGCCGCGCGGGCTGTTCAAGGAATAGGCGCCGCCTGCATCATGGCGCAAAACGGTGCCCTGGTCCGCTACACTTATCCTTTGAACCTGCTCGGGCGCGGCGTTGGCATCAATGCGCTTGTCGTCTCCGCGGCCGCGGCCCTGGGGCCGCCGATCGCCGCGATCATTCTTTCAATCGCGTCGTGGCAATGGCTTTTTGCTGTCAATGTGCCGATCGGGGTGTTGACCTTTATCCTTGGCCGCACGTCTTTGCCGGAGAGCCCACGGTCCGGCGCGCTGGATTTTATCGGTGCGGGAATGAACGTGCTGATGTTCGGCTGCGGTTTTGTCGGCATCGACGCGTTCACCCGGCACGGCCTCGGCTGGTCCAGCGGCAGCCTGCTCGCGGTGGCGATCGCTGCCGGCGTCGCACTCGTCTGGCGCTCGCGCACGGAGGTCTCGCCGATCATTCCACTCGATCTCTTGCGCAATCATGGGTTTGCAATGTCGGTCGTAACCTCCGTAGCGTCCTTCAGCGCGCAGACGCTCGCTTTCGTGTCTTTGCCATTTTATTTCGAAGGGATTTTGCATCGCGACCAAGTGGCGACCGGTCTTCTCATGACGCCCTGGCCGGTCGCGGTCGGGCTCGGCGCGCCGATCGCCGGGCGGCTCGCCGACAAATGGCCGGCCTCTATTCTCAGCAGCGTCGGTCTGCTGGTTCTTGCAGCCGGCCTTGCCTCGCTGGCCCTCCTGCCGACACAGGCTTCGGCAATTTCCATCATTTGGCGCATGGCGCTTTGCGGCCTGGGCTTCGGCTTTTTCCAGGCGCCAAACAATCGTATGCTGCTGTCATCGGCGCCGATGGCGCGCAGCGGCGCTGCGGGCGGTATGCTGGCAACCGCGCGGCTCACGGGACAGACCGCGGGTGCGACCATCGCGGCGATTTGTCTTCGCTTGAGTGGCGGGGGAGAGACGACCGGGCTCCTCGTCGCGTCGCTCCTCGCCGTCGGTGCGGCGCTTGCAAGCGTCACCCGCAGCCTCAAGCGCGAGACGCGCCGCAAGCCCGATCAAGGCTGCCGCAAACCCCACTAGTTGCGCAATGACGTCTGGTTCCAGCGTCGATTGTCATCAAGTCGCGTATCAAAAGGCCGGGCGGTACGGTGACGATATAGTTTCGCCAAGGTCATAGGCACGCTGAGTCGGGCCATGAGAACATCCATGGGACTTTTCATGGGACTTTCTGTCGTCCAAGCCCCGTTTTCATCGGCTTCGTTCGGCTTACGTGCCGGTTTACCGGCGCCCGAAGCTCAGGCATAATCAGGCCGTCGGCATCAGCTAACCTGCTGGATTCGCTAACGCGAAGGGCAGGAAACCGTGCCGGCGCGCGGGCGTAGTTCAATGGTAGAACGGCAGCTTCCCAAGCTGCATACGAGGGTTCGATTCCCTTCGCCCGCTCCAGTATCGCAGCCTTTCATCCCGCCGCCGGCCGGACCCGACCCCGCTTATTCAGCCGGGTTGAAAAATTTCACCGCGAAGGCGATCTCGAAGATGCGCATGACTTCGGCCGGATGCTGGCGCTCGCGCCGCAGGACGATGCGGCTTTTGAGTGGTGGGATCACCCGAGCCCGGATCAGCGCATCGAGCGGCGAGAGGCTGACGAGCGTCCCGTCGCGCAGCGTCCCGGTGTGATCAAGGAAGCTGCATTTCTTGATGCCCGGCTCGATTTTCGTAATCGCAGACTGGCCGGCCGTGCCCCGGTCGACAGCCACGGCGTGCTCGGCCGCGATATGGGTGAGCTTATCGCGCACCGCGGGCTTGTACTTCTCTTCCACCGCGACCTGGAAACCTTCCGGTTTCTTGGCGGTGACGACGCCGGCGAGATCGCCGATCGTGTCGAGGTGGATCTGGACGTCCGTGCCTTCGGACAAATCGTGCGATAGTCGGTCCGCCGCATCCGCGCCTTCTCCGTTTTTGGCGGCGTAGACGAGATCGACGGCGTCGGGGCTGATCGTCGTGGTCTTGCAATCGAGCGCCGGGCCGTTGGGGCGCCCGCATGTGCCCGGCAATTGAACTTCGATCAATGGCCGATAATCATAAAGCGCCATCATCGCCGCAAATTCGTCGACCTGAATGGCGGGCGTCGGTTCGATGGGCTGTGGGCGATGTTCCTTGGCGAGTTCCCAAATCCGGTAGCGGTGCTTCACGTGTTCGTTCATTTGACGCTCCCTATCCCGTCACTTCGAAGCGAGGAACCGAAGCAATCAACGATATTATGATTTTCGCTGCCGCTATGCTGCACCGATAAAATGATATCTCGAACAGTCCGACCGTTCACCTGTTTTGGCCCAAAATGGGTTGTTATCGTGAACGGTTGGTGAAATTCAGAATTGGTTCCCATCGTACGGGATTATAAAAGCGCAAGTTCGTTACCCAATTCTTCCTTTGGTCGCTCCGACGCGTTGCGGATGTCGGCGCAATCGGATCGGTGGCCAACTTGGCGGGCTCGATGACCGCCTCTCGGCGACCCTAGTCCTGAATGGCGAGACGATAGCCGACGCCGGTTTCGGTGAGGATATGACGGGGGCGCTCGGGGTCGCGTTCGATTTTCTGCCGCAACGCTCGGATGTAGATGCGCAAATATTGGACATCCGAATCGCCGCCCCAGACCTCGCGCAGGATGAAACGATGTGTCAGAACCTTGCCCGCATGGGCGATGAGCAGGCGCAGGACATCGTATTCGCGCGGCGAGAATTTCACCTCTTGGCCGCGCACCGTGATGATGCGCCGGACAAGGTCGGCGGTCAGATCGCCGCTGCGGAAAATCGCCTTTTCGCCCTGCTGCTGCAGCCTATGGCGCTGCGCCGCGCGGACGCGTGCCAATAATTCGTCGATGCCGAACGGCTTGGTGACGTAATCGTCGGCGCCCGCGTCGAGCGCCGCGACCTTCAGCCCCTCGGACTCGCGGCTCGAAAGAACGATGATCGGCAAAGTCTCGCCGGCTTCGCGCAACTGCCGGATAATCTCGAGACCGTCCATGTCGGGCAGGCCGAGATCGAGGACGATGACATCGGCCGCCTTGGCGCGGATCGCCTCAAGCGCGCTGCGGCCGTCCTTGGCTTCCGAAACGACATAGCCTTGCGTTGCGAGACTGGGCCGCAAAAAGCGCAGAATGGCCGGCTCGTCATCGACGACGAGCACGCGGAGCGGCGCAGAGAGCGTGGTCATGCGAGGGCCTCGATTTCGGGCATGGGCGGAACGGGAAGTTTCAACGTGAAGATCGCGCCGCTTCCGTCTGTGCGGTTGGCGGCGGTGATCGTGCCGTGCATGGCTTCGACAAAGCCGCGGCAAATGGCGAGCCCGAGGCCGGTGCCGGCGCGCTGGCGGTCGCCGCGATGGACGCGATAGAACTTGTCAAATATCTGCTCGGCATCGGCCGGAGGAATGCCTTCGCCTTCGTCGGCGACGGTGATCGTCACAAGACCGCCGCTGCGGCGGGCGGTGATCGTGACCTTCGTCCCCGCAGGCGAATATTTGGCGGCATTGTCGAGCAGATTGAAGAGGACTTGTTCCATCAGAACCATGTCTACGGACAGCATCGGCAGGCCCGGCTCGATGGCGATTTCCACCTTGTGGCCGTTCAGGATCTTTTGCGCTCTTTGCAGCGCTGCGCCGACGAGATCGGAAACGTCGATCAAGTCCGTATTGGGTTTCAGCGAGCCGGATTCGAGCCGCGTCATGTCAAGCAGATTGCCGATGAAGCGATTGAGCCGTTCGCCTTCTTCCTGGATCGTCCGCAGCAGGCTTATCCGTACCGGGCGATCGATTTCGTCGCCATGCGCGGCAAGGCTTGTGGCGGAGCCGATGATCGAGGCGAGCGGCGTACGCAGATCATGCGAGATCGAGGTCAGCAAGGCCTGCCGTAGACGGTCGGTCTCTTCCGCAAGCCGCGCTTTTTCGATATCCGCCACAAGATGGACGCGCTCGATCGCAAGCGCCGTCTGGTCGGAGAGCGAGTCGAGGAGACGGCTTTCCTCGGGCCGCAGCAGCGGCCCGTCGCGGTCGGAATCGATACCAATGACGCCGACGGCGCCGCGTCCTGTTCGCATCGGAATAAACAGCCGTTTGGCGCCGGGCAGGGTGTCCGCGCCGCGGCCGGCGGGATGGTTTTTCTCGAAGCTCCATTGCGCGGCGGCGAAATCCGCCTCGTCGAGGCGGTCTTCGGGCGGATAGCCGCCCATCAGTTGAAGCCGCCCCTCGCGCGGCAGCAGCAGCACGACATTCACTTTTAACAGCAGGGCGATTTCATAGACGCTCGCCCAGATCAGATCGTCGAGCGAGGCTGCGCCTGCGAGCTTGCGGCTGAAAAGGTAGAGCTCTTCGGTGACCCGGGCGCGGGCGCGCGCTGCAATGGCCTGGGCGCGCAGCCGGGCGGCGAGATTGCTGGCGATGACCGCGACAATGGCAAAGGCGAAAAGCGCGACGACATTTTCGGGGTCGGCAATCGTGAACGTATAGAGCGGCGGCAGAAAGAAGAAATTGTAAGCCAGAACGCCGGCGAAGGCGGCAAACAAGGACGGAAACAGTCCATAACGTATCGCGCTTGCCAGCACGCCGACGAGGAAGACCAACGCGACGCTCGAAATGCCGAGCGTCTCGCGGAGAAGAAAGGCAAAAAGTCCCGCCGCCGCGACGAAGCCGAGGCTGGCCATATAGGCGCCCCAATCCCATGTCGGGCGGGGCGCCGAGAGCGCAATCCGCTCCGCTCTCCGCGTCGCCGAATCCGCTGTCGCAATATGGATGTTGATGCCGCCCGCGTTCTCGATGAGCTTCTGCGTCATCGACCCGCGGAAAAAGTCGAACCAGCTCGATCGACCCCGCTGCGCGACGAGAATGTGCGTAACGTTATGCGCATGGGCATAATCGAGGATCGTCGCCGCGGCGTCCTCGCCGGGGAGGGTGACGGCGACGCCGCCGAGCCGCGTCGCGAGCTGCATCGCCTCGGCGACGGCGGCGCGCTCCATCTCATCGGCACGCAAATCGCGCGACGTTTCGACATGCAGCGCCGTCCATGGCGCGCGCAGGTATTCGGTGAAGCGGCGTGCCCGGCGCACCAGCGCCGCACCGCCGGCGCCGTCGATCACGACAAGCAAGCGCTCGCCCGCGGCCCAAGGCCCCTCGATCGCATGCGAGCGCATGTAATCGACCATTTGCGCATCGACCCTTTGTGCGGTGCGTCGCAGGGCCAGTTCGCGCAGCGCCGTCAGATTGCCGGGCGAGAAATAATTCTCGATGGCGCGCGTGGCGCGATCGCCGATATAGACCTTGCCTTCGCGCAATCGAGCCAGGAGGTCGTCCGGCGTCAGATCGATGACTTCGATCGCATCGGCATTGTCGACCACCGAATCGGGAACCGTCTCGCGCACCCGCGTATGGGTGATCCGCGCGACGACATCGTTGAGGCTTTCGATGTGCTGGATGTTGACGGTGGTATAGACGTCGATGCCGGCGGCCAGCAGCTCTTCGACGTCGAGATAGCGCTTGGGGTGGCGGCTTTCCGGCGCGTTGGTATGCGCCAGCTCATCGACCAGAACGAGGCAGGGGCGGCGCGCCAGGATTGCGTCGAGATCCATCTCGGTCAGAACGCGTCCTTTATAGACGATGCTGCGCCGAGGGATCATCTCGAGATCGGCAAGGAGCGCCTCGGTCTCGGCGCGGCCATGCGTTTCGACGATGCCCACCACCACGTCCATGCCTTCGCGGCGTTTGGCCTGGGCGGTGAGCAGCATCTCATAGGTCTTGCCGACGCCCGGGGCTGCGCCGAGAAAGATTTTCAGCCGCCCGCGGCTGCCGGTTTCGGCTTCGCGGAGCAGGGCCTCGGGCGAGGGCCGTTTGTCACCTGACGAAATATCCATTCGTGCCGATCATACCCTATCCGGCCCGGGCTCAGGATTTTTTCAGCGCATCGAGGGCCAGATTGAGGTTGAGAACGTTAACATGCGGCTCGCCGATGACGCCGAGAAGCCGGCCTTCGATATGCGCGGTGACGAGGGCTTTGAGCGCATCCTCGGGGAGGTTGCGCGCCTTGGCGACGCGCGGCACCTGGAAATAGGCCGCCGCCGGCGTGATGTCGGGGTCGAGGCCGCTGGCCGAGGTCGTCACCAGGTCGACCGGCACCGGCACTCCCGGATTCTCCTTCTGCAACGTGCCGGCGTCGCCCTGGACGCGCTGAATCAGAGCTTTCGAGGTCGGGCCAAGGTTCGATCCGGTCGAATTGTCGGCCGCATAGGGCACGGCGATGGTCTTGGTCGGATCCTTGGGGTCTGGCTCCGTCGTTACCGAGGGGCGGCCATGGAAATATTCGGCGCTGGTGAAATTCTGTCCGATCAGGGACGAACCGATCACCTTGCCGTCCTCTTCGATCAGGCTGCCATTGGCCTGGTGCGGGAAGAGAACCTGGGCGATCCCGGTCATGCCCAGCGGATAAGCGAGGCCGGTGATGATTGTCATGACGACGATCATCAGGATAGCGGGGCGGATTTGTTTCAACATTGGGGTAACCTCACGCAAGGCCGACGGCGGAAACCGCCATGTCGATGAGCTTGATGCCGATGAACGGTACGATGATGCCGCCAAGGCCGTAGATCAGCAGATTGCGGCGCAGGATATTGGCCGCACCGAGCGGCCGGTAGGTGACGCCTTTCAGCGCCAGCGGCACCAGCGCGATGATGATCAGCGCATTGAAGATAATGGCGGAGAGGATCGCGCTCTGCGGCGAATGCAGGTGCATGACGTTCAGCGCCTGCAATTGCGGATAGAAGGCGATGAACATCGCCGGGATGATGGCGAAATATTTGGCGACGTCGTTGGCGATCGAAAAGGTCGTCAAGGCGCCGCGCGTCATCAGCAATTGCTTGCCGATCTCGACGATCTCAATGAGCTTGGTCGGGTCGCTGTCGAGATCGACCATATTGCCGGCTTCGCGCGCCGCCATCGTGCCCGTGTTCATCGCGACGCCGACATCGGCTTGCGCCAGCGCCGGCGCGTCATTGGTGCCGTCGCCGCACATGGCGACGAGTTTGCCCTGCGCCTGTTCATTGCGGATGAGCTTCAGCTTGGTTTCCGGCGTCGCTTGGGCAAGAAAGTCATCGACGCCCGCTTCGGCCGCAATCGCCGCAGCGGTCAGCGGATTGTCGCCGGTGATCATCACCGTACGGATGCCCATCCGGCGTAGTTCCTGGAATCGCTCCTGGATGCCGCCCTTGATAATGTCCTTCAAATGGATGACGCCGAGCAGGCGCCCATCCTTGGCGACGGCAAGCGGCGTTGCGCCCGCCTTGGCGATCTCGTCGGACTTGGCGGTCAGTTCGCGCACCGCCGCTCCGATGTCGGCCTTGGTCTCGCCGCGGACATAGGCGATCACGGCATCGACCGCGCCCTTGCGGATCGAGCCTTCGCCGCTGTCGATGCCGCTGATGCGGGTCTGCGCCGAGAAGGGGATGAACTTGGCTTGCAGCGTCGAGAGATCGCGGCCGCGAATGCCTTGTTTCTCCTTGGCGAGAACGACGATCGAGCGGCCCTCCGGCGTTTCGTCGGAGAGCGAGGCGAGCTGCGCCGCGTTGGCGAGCTCCGCCTCGGTCACGCCGGTGAGCGGAATGAAGGCCGTCGCCTGGCGATTGCCGAGCGTGATCGTGCCGGTCTTGTCGAGCAGCAGGGTATCGACGTCGCCGGCGGCTTCGACGGCGCGGCCGGACATGGCCAGCACTTTGAAGCGCACGAGGCGATCCATGCCGGCGATGCCGATGGCCGAGAGCAGCGCGCCGATCGTCGTCGGGATCAAGGTCACGAACAGCGCGACCAGTACCAGAACGCTGGTCGAGCCGCTGGCATAGGAGGCGAAGCTCGGGATCGTCGCGACGGCAAAGACGAAGATGATCGTCAGGCCGGCGAGCAGGATGTTGAGCGCGATTTCGTTCGGCGTCTTCTGCCGCTCGGCGCCTTCGACGAGCGCGATCATGCGATCGAGAAAGGTCGAGCCTTGCGCCGCGGTGATCTTGACCTTCACCCAGTCGGAGATGACCAGCGTACCGCCGGTGACGGCCGAACGGTCGCCGCCGCTTTCGCGGATGACCGGCGCCGATTCACCCGTGATCGCCGATTCGTCGACCGAGGCGACGCCCTCGATCACGTCGCCATCGCTCGGGATGAGATCGCCGGCTTCGACGAGGACGATGTCGCCGGGTTTCAGCGAGACCGCGGGGACCGAGCGCCAAGCCGCGCCCTTCTGCTCGGTTTCGCCCGCCGCGCGCAGCAGCTTGGCATTGGCTTCCGTCTTGCTGCGCCGGAGCGTCGCCGCCTGCGCCTTGCCGCGGCCTTCGGCCACCGCTTCGGCAAAATTGGCGAAGAGCACGGTGAACCACAGCCAGAGGATGATCTGGAAGGCAAAGCCGTAATGGCCATGCCCCATGACCAAATCACGGATGAAGAGCACCGTCGTCAGCGTCGCAACGACCTCGACCGTGAACATCACCGGGTTACGGATCAGCAGGCGCGGATCGAGCTTCTTGAACGAATCGCCGATGGCGGTGATGAGGATCTGCGGATCGGCCGTGCCGGTCGCGGGCAGCCTCGTGCGCGTTAATTGGTCCATTGCTTGCCTCTTGAATTAATAGAGCGTGCCGGCGTGCATCGCGAGGTTTTCGACGATCGGTCCGAGCGCAACAGCGGGGAAGTAGATGAGGCCACCGGTGATCAGGATGACGCCGATGAGTAGGCCGACGAAGAGACCGCTGTCGGTCGGGAACGTGCCTGCCGAGGCCGGCACGATCTTCTTCGCCGCGAGCGAACCGGCGATCGCCAGCATCGGCGCAATCATCAGGAAGCGGCCGATGAACATGGCAAGACCGAGGGTCGAGTTATAGAACGGCGTATTGGCCGAGATGCCTGCAAAGGCACTGCCGTTGTTGCCCGTCGCCGACGTATAGGCATAGAGAATCTCGCTGAAGCCGTGCGGCCCCGCATTGGCCGGTCCGGCGAGACCCGCCGGCAGCACCGTCGCGAGCGCCGAAAAGCCGAGGATCGAGAACGGCAGGATGAGAATGGCGAGCATCGCCATTTTCACTTCCTTCGCGTCGATCTTCTTGCCGAGATATTCCGGCGTGCGGCCGACCATCAGTCCGGCGATGAAGACGGCAAGGACGGCGAAGATCAGCATGCCGTAGAGGCCTGAGCCGACGCCGCCGAAGATGATCTCGCCCAGCATGATGTTGACCATCGGCACGAGGCCGGCAAGCGGCATCAGGCTGTCATGCATCGTATTGACCGCGCCGCAGGAGGCATCCGTCGTCACGGTGGTGAAGAGCGCGGAATTGGCGATGCCGAAGCGCACTTCTTTGCCTTCCATATTGCCGCCCGCCTGTAGAGCCGAGGCCGTCTGGTCGACATGCAGCGCGGCGAAGGCCGGATTGCCGCCCGCCTCGTAATGGTAGACGGTCGCGACGCCGGTGAGATAAAGGAGGCCCATCACGGCGAAGATCGCCCAGCCTTGGCGCTGATTGCCGACCATGCGCCCGAAGACATTGGTCAGCGGCGCGCCGAGCGAGAAGATCAGCACCATCTCGACGAAGTTCGTCAGCGCATTCGGGTTTTCGTAAGGATGCGCCGAATTGGTGTTGAAGAAGCCGCCTCCGTTGGTGCCCATCATCTTGATGACTTCTTGCGAAGCGACCGGCCCCTGCGCGATGACTTGCTTGGCGCCTTCGAGCGTCGTCACCGTCGTATAGGGGTTTAGGTTTTGCGGCATCCCCTGCCAGACGAAGAACAGACCGACGACGATCGAGGCCGGCAGCAGAATGTAGAGCGTGCAGCGGGTCAGATCGATCCAGAAATTGCCGATCGACTGCGCCGAGCGCCGCGAGAAGCCGCGGATCAGCGCTACGGCGAGCGCGATGCCCGTCGCCGCGGAAACGAAATTATGCACCGTCAACCCGGCCATCTGCGTGAGATAGCTCATGGTCGTTTCCGGCACATAGGATTGCCAGTTGGTGTTGGTGACGAAGCTCACCGAGGTGTTGAAGGCGAGACTCTGTTCGACCGCGCTCTGGCCTTGCGGATTGAACGGCAGGACGCCTTGCAGCCGCTGAATGGCATAAAGGGCAACGAAGCCCGCGGCGCTGAAAAAGGCCATGGCGATCGCATAGGTCACCCAATGCTGCTCTTCGGCTTCGTTGACGCCGCAGATTGCATAGACCGCGCGCTCGATGGGGCGCAGGATCGGCGAGAGAAAGGTCCGTTCGCCCGAAAAGACGCTCGTCATGTAGAAGCCGACCGGCTTCGTCAGCGCGATGATCACGATCGAATAAAGCGCGATCTGAATCCATCCGTTCACAGTCATTGCAGGACTCCTAGAACCGCTCGGGACGGACGAGCGCGTAAACGAGGTAGGCGAGGATGAAGATGACGGCGAGGCCGCCGAGGGCGTAATCGAGGATCATGTTCGGCTCACAATCTGTCGCAGGCGTAGACGTAAAGCGTGAGAACCAGGAACGCGGCTATCCCGATCGCGAGGTAAAGAATGTCGAACATCGAAAAATCTCCATGGCGGCGCAGGCGATGATCGCAGACGATTGGGCTTCCTGACGCTGCGATCTGCCCGCTTGGCCTACGGAGCAGGATGTGGCCGAAAAGAAATAAAGGATCGAGCGGTCTTCGCAGGTGCGGAAATATAAATTCCATATAAGCCTGCGCCACCGGGGACGACAAAACCTTGACGCCGATCAAAGCCGCATTCGGGACGGCGTTTAATGTGAAGAAGCGAACTCAGAATTCTCGATAAACGCGATGGCGCTCAGCCGGCCGGCGGCGCGGCCGGAAGCAGGGCGACATTGGCGAGAGTTTGCTCGTCGTGCACGGTCAAGCGTTCGCGGGTGAGCGAGATCAGGCCTTCGCGACGGAGGCTGCCCAGCGTGCGGCTGGCGTGCGTGACCGTTATGCCGAGAGCGTCTGCGACGTGCGCAAGGCTCAATGGAAAGGGGACGGTGTTACCCTCGACGTAGCCACGTTTTTTGAGTTCGCCGAACAGCAAGAGCAACAGCCAAGCCGTCCGCTCTTGCGAATTGCGCTGGTTGATTTCGGCCAGCCGGGCTTCGTTGCGAATGAGACCCGCGGCGCAGGTGACCTCGATACGCCGCAGAATTGCTTTCGCGGCTTGCGCCTCGCGGTCGATATCCTTCAATGCGAAGGTGCAGAGCGCCGTCTCGGTGAGCGCATGCACCGTATAGGGCAGATACGGCACGAGCAGCAGCGGCAAAAGGATCGGATCGCCCGGCAACAAAAATTCGAGAATCTGCCGCCGGCCGTTGGGAAGAACCGTAAAGCGGAAAGCCCAGCCTTCGCGTAGGATATGCACCTGGCCGCCCGCATTGCCTTGATGATAAATCGAACGGCCCTTGCGGCAGATGTGGATGCCGGCGCCGTCGTGCGCAATCGTGGTCTGCTTGCCGGATGCCTTGCAGAATTCACGCAGCACGCATTGCGTGCAGACGCGGAGCAATTGCAAATTCCCGAGATTGTTCATGTCGTCTCCGTCGCCTGAGCCTCGCAGAATCGAAACGGCCCACGGCGCAGGCCGCGAGCTTTAGCGCTTCTTGCATTTTGTCATCAAACAAAATCCATGCCTTGCGCGACCGATGCCGGACATTCGCGCGCCGGAGCTTCTTTACAGCGGCGCGGCGGCGCCGACTTTGCGAAATGTCAAACTCATTAGTCGAATGCGCGCTGCCACCTGTCGCACTGGTCTTGCCGGGCGCGGCGTGGGATTGAGAGTTAACTTCCTCCTAGGAAGTGTTGGAAACGCCAGTCCCGCAAAGGGCATTCGAAGCTCAATGATCAAGCAGCGGAAATTGATTCTAGGATCGACGTGCCTGACGCTCGTTCCGCAACTCGCCTTCGCCCGCAATCCCTTCGAGTTCCAAACACCGGTGACGCCGATTGCGCGTGAGACGCTTTATGTCCACGATCTTTTTCTGACGATTATCGCGGTTCTCTTTTCGGTCGGTTTCGGCTTTCTTCTCTTTTCGGTCATCCGTTACCGGGCGAGCCGCGGCCATCGGCCCGCATTGTTCTCGGCGCCGCGGACGCCGCTGCAATGGGCGCTGTCGGCGCTGCCGATCCTCACCCTCGTCGTCATCGATTATATCGTGATGGGCATTCCCGCCTATCACGCGGTGCTCACTCTCGCCAATACCCGCGAGGATGCGGCTCTCGTCGTCAAAGTGACGGGCAGCCAATGGCGTTGGCGCTATGATTATCCCGATCAGGGCATTTCCTTCATCAGCAATCTGTCGACATCGCAGGAGCAGCGCGACAGCGGCGCGCCGACAGATCCGAATTATCTTCTCGAAGTCGATAAGCCGCTCGTCCTGCCGGTCGGCAAGAAAGTGCGCGTGCTGCTCACCTCGACCGATGTGATCCACGCCTGGTGGATTCCATCCTTCGGCATCAAGCAGGACGCCGTGCCCGGGTTCCTGCGCGAAACCTGGGTGAAGATCGACCGGCCTGGGATCTATCGCGGCCAATGCGCCGAGCTTTGCGGCGTCGGCCATGGCTTCATGCCGATCGTCGTCGAGGCGAAGGCGCAGCCGGACTTCGACAAATGGCTTGCCGATGCGCAGACGGCTGCAGCACAGGCCGCCGCGGTCACGACGCTGAGCAAGCCCGAGCTCCTCAAGCGCGGCCAGCAGGATTACGCCACTTATTGCGCACTCTGCCATCAGCCGACAGGGCTCGGCATGCCGGGCGCCATTCCGCCGATCGCTGGCGGCAAGCCGTTCACCGCGCCGCCGGCCATGACCGATCTTCTCGTTCAGCGCGGCTTCTACAACGCCGGCAAGATCGTCGTCGGCCCGGTGGCGCGCCATATCGACATCGTGCTCAAGGGCATTCCCGGTACGCCCATGCCCGCTTTCGGGACGCAATTGGGCGATGCCGATATCGCAGCTCTCGTGACCTACGAGCGTAATAGTTTCGGCAATCAGACCGGCGACGTCGTCCAGCCTTCGGCCGTGAAGGCGGCGCGCGCGAAATAATCAGGTGCCTAAAAAGGAAAAAGCCAATGAGCAGCGCCATTACGGATTTCGGTCATCACGATGCTCACGGCGAGCCGCGCGGCCTGCTGCGCTGGCTGACGACGACCAATCATAAGGACATCGGCATCCTTTACATGCTGTTCGGGCTGACGATGTTTTTGCTCGGCGGCTTCTTCGCCGAGCTGATCCGCGGCCAGCTCATCCATCCGGCCAATCATCTGCTGACACCGGAACTCTATAATCAGGTCATCACCTTGCATGGCCTCGTCATGGTTTTCGGTGCGCTGATGCCGGTGACCGCCGGCTTCGCCAATTACCTCGTTCCGCTGATGATCGGTGCGCCGGACATGGCGCTGCCGCGGCTCAATAACTGGGGCTTTTGGTTGCTGCCGCCTGCGGCGATCGTCCTCGTTCTTCCCTTCGTCCTCAAGCTGATCGGCATCGGCAACGGCCCCGTCGATACCGGCTGGACCATGTATGCGCCGTTGTCGGTGCAGGGCGGCCCCGGCGTCGATTTCGCGATCTTTGCGATCTTCCTGCTCGGTGCCTCATCGCTGATGGCCTCGATCAACATCGTCGTAACGATTTTCAATCTGCGCGCGCCGGGCATGACGCTGATGCAAATGCCGCTCTTCGTCTGGAGCTGGCTGATGACCTCGTTCCTGCTGATCGCGGTCTTTCCGGCGCTGATCGCCGGCAGCGCCATGCTCCTCGCCGATCGGCATTTCGGTACACACTTCTTCAGCGCCGCCGGCGGCGGCGATCCGGTGCTGTGGGAGCACCTTTTCTGGTTCTTCGGCCATCCCGAGGTTTACATCCTTCTGTTCCCGACTGCCGGCATCATGTCGCACATCTTGCCGACCTTCGCGCGCAAGCCCGTCTTCGGCTATCGCGCCCAGGTTTATTCCTATTGGGCGATCGCGGCCTTGTCGGTGGTGGTCTGGGCGCACCACATGTTCACCTCCGGCATGCCGGTCGCCGGCCAGCTTTATTTCATGTATTCGACGATGCTGATTTCGGTGCCGCTCGGTGTGCTTTTCTTTTGCTGGATGGGCACGATCTGGCAGGGGGCGCTGAGCTTCGAGACACCGATGCTCTTTGCGCTCGGCTACATCGTCCTCTTCGGCATCGGCGGCCTGACCGGCCTCGTCCTCGCCGATGCCGTCGCCGACCAGCAATATCACAACAGCTTCTTCCTCGTAGCGCATTTCCACTATGCGCTGTTCGGCGGTCCGATCATGGGCGTCATTGCCGGCGTCTATTACTGGCTGCCGAAGATGACCGGGCGCATGTACAGCGAGCGTCTCGGAAAATGGCATTTCTGGCTGACGATGATCGGCTTCAACATCACCTTCATGTCGCAGTTCTTTCTCGGCGTCGCCGGCATGCCGCGCCGCATCCCGGACTATGCGCTGCAATTCGCGCCGTTGAATATGGTCTCGAGTCTCGGCGCCTTTCTGCTTGGCGCGTCGCAATTGCTGCTCGTCTATAACATCGCCCGCGCCGCGGCGGGCTACGGCAAGCCGGCGACAAATGAGGTCTGGGACGGCGCGCAAGGCCTCGAATTCACGCTGCCGTCGCCGCCGCCGCATCACACCTTCGAAGAACAGCCGGTCGTCACATGAGCGAGGCAAGCCGCGCCGCGAGGATCATGACGCAGCGCGCCGCGAACCGGCGGCTCGCCTTTGCCTTGCTCTTTGTCGCCCTGGGCTTCCTCGGCTTCGGCTTCGGGCTCGTGCCGCTTTATAATTCGTTCTGTCAGATCACCGGCCTCAACGGCAAGACGGGCGAGGCGACAGCGCGGCCCGCGGGCGGCGTCGATCTGTCCCGCACCGTCACGGTCGAATTCACCAGCACGGTGATGCCCGGCTTGCCCTGGCGATTCGAGCCCATGGTGCGGCGGCTGCGCATTCACCCCGGCGAGCCTGCGAATGCAGCCTATCTCGCCGTCAATCTCGGCGGTACGCGGCGCGACGGCCAGGCCATTATGAGCGTCAGTCCTGAGCAGGCGGCGACGCATTTCAAGAAGATCGAATGTTTCTGCTACCACAAGCAGGCGCTCGATCCGCAGCAAACGCGTCTCATGCCGATCGTCTTCTTTGTGAGCCGCGATCTGCCGCAGGAAATTTCCACGATAACCGTGTCCTATTCGGCTTTTCCGGTGACGGAAGAGGTCGCTTTGAGGGGAGAGAACCGACGTGAGCGCTGATATCGCCGCAACCCGCCGCTACTTCGTTCCACGGCCGAGCCCTTACCCCGCGCTCATGTCGTTCTCAATCATGCTGCTCGCGATCGGGCTCGGTCTCGCCGTCAACGGCTATCCCGCCGGCCGCTGGTTCACCGGCATTGGCCTGCTGTCGATCCTCTTTGCGCTGGTACGCTGGATCGGCAATGTCATCGCCGAGAGCCAGGGCGGCTTTTATCATCATTGGGAAGACCGTTCGTTCCGCCTCGGCATGATTTGGTTCATCATTTCCGAAGTGGTGCTGTTCGCGACACTGTTCGGCGTCTTGTTCTACGAGCGCGAAGTGTCGCTGCCCTGGCTCGCTTCGCTCGATGCGCATTTCACGCCCTGGCCGCATTTCGCCGGCGCATGGCCCTCCGCCGGACCGGCCGGCAAGAGCTTTTCGACCGTCAATCCCTGGGGCATTCCGGCGATCAACACGCTGCTCCTCGTCAGTTCCGGCGCGACGGTGACGCGAGCGCATTATTGGCTGCGGCGCGACCATCGCGCGGCACTCGTTTTTTGGCTCGGTTTGACGATCGCTCTCGGCGCGATCTTCTTGGTTCTGCAGGCGCATGAATTCTATGAGGCCTATACCGAGCTTGGCCTGACGCTTGGCTCGGGCGTCTATGGCGCGACCTTTTTCGCGCTGACCGGATTACACGGATTCCACGTCACCGTCGGCGTCGTCATGCTGTCGGCGCTACTCGTGCGCATCTTTCGCGGCCATTTCGATGCTAGGCATCACTTCGCCTTCGAGGCGGTGAGCTGGTATTGGCACTTCGTCGACGTTGTCTGGCTGCTGCTGTTCGTCTTCGTCTACTGGCTTTAGGCGGCGCTTCACTCCGCGTCTTTATCGGCGTTTGCGGCGCTGGCGCGCCGCATCGCCTCGCGCAAATCAGACCAGCGGCGGCCGCCTTCGTTGGCGCCGAGCAGCGCGAAGGCCAGGATAAAGGGGATCAAATAATAAATGATCCGGAAAAGCAGCAGCGAGGCGAGCAGCCCTTCTTGCGACGGCACCGGCAAAAATTTCAACATCGTCGCTTCGAAGACGCCGATGCCGCCCGGCGCATAGCTCGCGATACCGAGCGCGCAGGCGAAGACATAGACGGCGGCGAAGGTGAAGAAATCGATGCCGCGCGGCTCCGGCAACAGGGCATAAAGGACGCCGGCGGCGGCGCAGAGATCGATGACGCTCAGCACGATCTGCGCCAGCGTCAGTTTGAATCCCGGCAGTTCGAGCTTGAAGCCTTGGATGCGCGTCCAGCGATGTTCGACCGAAACCCAGATCAGATAGACGATGAGCGCGCCGATCGCGCCGACGCCGATCAGTATGTTGAGCTGCAGCTCCAAATGATCGAGCTGGCTGATCATCGCGGCGCGGAACAGCAGGCTAATGCCAAGGATCAGTGCCATGCCGAGCCAATAGGTGACGCCGGCGATGATCGTGAGGCTGGCGATTTTTGCCGGCGAGACGCCGGCCTGTGAATAGATCCAGAACCGCACGGTTCCCGCGGTGATCAGCGGAAAACCGAGCGTAAAACAGATCGCGTAGCTCGTGAAGGATGCAAGCGCGGTCGTCGCATACGGCACCTTCTGGCGCAATTGCAGCAGCGCCACGCCATCGTAGCCGGTCAGCGCGAGAAATGAGATCGCCGTCAAGCCGACGGCGGCGAGAATTTGGCTGTTTTCCGTGGCATCGAAGGCGGCGCGCAATTGGGCGGGATTGATATGCGCGAGCGTGTGGATGAGGACGAAGATGGCGAGCGCCGCGATCCCCAGGCTAAAGGAGGCGCCGACATAAGTCGCGATCCGGCGGCGGCGCTTGTGATCATGGCCGCCGTGGTCGGCCGAAAAGCTCGCGAGCCATGAGCGCAGATTGGGCTTGCGCGGCAGACCGCCTCCCAGACCCCGCTGCCTCTTCGTGCGCTCCGGGCGAACTTCCTCGTCAATTGCCATTCATCTTTCCGTCACGCCATCCTTTGGGTTGGCGGTTTATGTGGGGCGAATGCGTCTGGCGCAAGGCTCCCTATTGCCCCAGGCATTTGCCGGGCGTGCGCGGGCGGCATCCGGTCACGGGTCGCATTGCGCATAAAATCTTCATCCAGGCTAAAGCTTTGACGTAAATAAGTTTATTAACGGAAATAAGAAGCTCGGTCGCAATTTCCAACGGGGATGCGCGGTTGCTTCTTGCCAATTCGCGCAGTCCGTTGCGAAATCACCACATTATTTTGGCATCGATAAGCGATGCAGCAAGCGGGGCGCTGCGCTGGCCGAGCGAATCGGCGCGACGCTCCGGCTTTAGGCGCTCTTCGGAGTCTGGAACCAAGGGGAGCAATCATGCGCGCCATCGCCGCCCTGTTTTGTTTGGTTCTGGTTTTTGCGGGCGGCCGTGCCCACGCCCTGCAAAGCGATTACAAAAATGCCGATCTTGCGAGTGATGCGGTGCGGCTCGCCGCCCAGGCCGCGCAGGACGGCGATGATCTGAAAGATCAGGCGCCAGACGCCTTGCGCCAAGCCGCAGCGGCTGCCTTGGCCAAAGGCGATTCAAAGAGCATGCTTCATGCGATCGCCGGTTTGATCGCGATCAATCCCGACGATTCGGCAGCTTGGCTCGCTTATTCGCAAGCTGAAATCGCCGCGGGCAAGACGGACGATATTCTGCAAGCGGCGACGACCGCCGCCTATCTCGCTTATCTCAAGGCAGCCGACAAGTCGCAAGCCGCTTCGGCGCTGACGCAGCTTGGCACTGTCTTCGCCCAGCGCGAACTCTGGCGCCCGTCGCTCAACGCCTATCGCGCCAGCCTCGGCCTCGCCGAGGACGCCGCCACCCGCGCCGTCTATCAAAAAGAGCGCGAGACTTACGGCTTTCGCATTCTCGACTATAAGGTCGACAAGGATTCGGCTTCGCCGCGCGCCTGCTTCCAATTCTCCGAATCTCTGGCCGCCGGGCGCATCGATTTTGCCTCTTATGTCAGCGTCGCCGGCATCGACCGGCCGGCCGTCTCGACCGACGATCAGCAGATTTGCGTTGACGGCCTGCAGCACGGCATGCGCTACAAGATCGCGTTGCGCCAAGGCTTGCCGTCAGCCGTCGGCGAAGCGCTGCTGCGCACTGCGACCTACAATATTTACGTGCGCGATCGCGCGCCGCAGGTGCATTTCACCGGCAAAAATTATGTGTTGCCGCGCGTCGGCCAGCAAGGCATTCCGGTTGTCTCGGTCAACGTAAAAAAAGTCGCCGTGCAAATTTTGCGTGTCGGTGACCGCAGCCTGCTGCCGGTCATCAGTTCGAGCGATTTCCTCTCGCAGCTTTCGAGCTACCGGCTGCAGCAGTTCAAGGACAGCGATGCGCGCAAGATCTGGAAGGGCACGCTCGATGTCGCGAATGTGCTCAACAAGGATGTGACGACCGCATTCCCTGTCCTTGAAGCGGTGGGCGCGCTGGAGGCCGGCGTCTATATCATGACGGCCAAGCCCGGCGACGGGCTCAAGCCGTCGGATCAGGACGATGATGCCGACGTTGCGACGCAATGGTTCATTGTCTCCGATCTCGGCCTCACGGCTCTTTCGAGCCGCGACGGACTGCATGTCTTCGTCCGTTCGCTGACGACGGCCAAGCCGCTTGCCGGCATTTCGTTGCGTCTCGTCGCACGCGACAACGAAGTGCTTGCCGTCAAGCCGAGCGATGCCAACGGCTACGTGCGTTTCGAGCCGGGGCTGTCGCGCGGCACCGGCGGCCTGGCGCCGGGTCTCGTCGTCGCCGAGGACGGCAAGGGCGATTACGGCTTTCTTAATATGCAGCAGAGCGCGTTTGATCTCACCGACCGCGGCGTCGCCGGCCGCGATGTGACGCAGTCGCTCGATGCGCAGGTCTTCACCGAGCGCGGCGTCTATCGTTCGGGCGAGACCGTCTATGTCACCGCGCTGCTGCGCGATGCCAAAGGCGTCGCAAAGGAAGGCGTGCCGCTGACGCTCGTCGCCAGGCGCCCGGATGGCGTCGAATACAAACGCGTGCTGATTGCGGATCAGGGCGCCGGCGGGCGCAGCTATGGGCTCGCTCTGCTGCCGTCGAGCGCGAGCGGCACTTGGCGTGTGCAGGCCTATGTCGATCCGAAGGGCGCGCCGGTCGGCGAGACGACCTTCCTCGTCGAAGATTATGTGCCGGAACGGCTCGATTTCACGTTGAAGCCGGCCGAGACGCAGGTGCGCGCCGGCGATACGACCACAATCGACACCAATGCGCGCTATCTTTACGGCGCGCCGGGCGCCGATCTCGATGTCAGCGGTGCGGTGACGGTCGAGGCGGCGGGAAACCACGGGCTGCCGGTTCTGCAAGGCTACGAAGCGGGGTTGCAGGACCAGAGCTTCGAAGCCGTCAGCAAGGACTTGCCGACGATCGTGACGACGGACGCAAAGGGCGACGCCACGATCGACGTGCCGATCCCCGATGCCGCAGCGACGCAGCCGCTCGAAGCGAAGATCGTTCTGCGCGTCGGCGAGCCAGGCGGCCGCGCGGTCGAGCGCAGCCTGACACTGCCGATCCTGCCGAAGGGCGGCCTTATCGGCGTGAAGAAGGATTTTACCTCGCTGGGTGATGGCGATATCGCCAATTTCGATGTCATCGCCATCAATGCGACTGCGGCACGCGTCGCGCGCAAGGGCGTCGCCTGGTCGCTCTATCGGCTGACGACCGATTACCAATGGTACAATCAGGACGGCCATTGGGATTTCGAGACGGTAAAATCTTCGCGCCGCGTCGCGACGGGGACGCTTGATCTCTCGGCGGATGAGGCCGGAAAGATTTCGGCGCCGGTCGAACTCGGCGACTATCGCCTCGATCTGACGAGCGCCGATCCGAACGATGCGCCGACCAGCGTCACCTTCGGCGTCGGCTGGTCGGGCGAGGCGACGGCCGATGCGCCCGATCTGCTTCAGATGACTCTCGATAAGAAGGATTACGCGCCGGGCGAGGCGATGAAGATCAAGATCGTCTCGCGCTTTGCCGGCACGGCGACGATCGCGATCCTCAACGATCAACTGAATTATTCGTCGCTCGTCGATCTGAAGAAGGGCGACAACAGCGTCAGCGTGCCGGTCAGCGCCGATTGGGGCGCCGGCGCTTATGCGGTCGCTTTTGCGCATCGGCCGCTCGATCAGGCGGCGCAGCGCAATCCCGGCCGGGCGCTCGGGCTCGCTTGGTTCAGCGTTGCCGCCGCGAGCCACAAGCTCGGTATCGCCTTCGGCACGCCCGACAAGCTGCGGCCGCATCAGCATATCAGCGTGCCGATCACGCTCGCGGGCCTCGCCCCGGGCGAAGAGGCCTATGTCACGCTGGCCGCCGTCGATGTCGGCATTCTTAACCTGACGCATTATCAGACGCCGGACCCGAGCAATTATTTCTATGGCCAGCGCACGCTCGCATCGGAAATTCGCGATCTCTATGGCTTCCTCATCGATGGCATGCTCGGCACGCCCGGCGCGATCCGCTCCGGCGGCGATGCGGGCGGCGAGTTTCAAGGCAACAAGCCGACCGAGGCGCCGCTCGCGCTCTTCTCCGGCGTGGTGAAGGTCGGACCGGACGGCACGGCGCAGGTGGGCTTCGATCTGCCGCCCTTCAATGGCCCGATGCGGCTTGCGGCGATCGCCTGGACGGCGAAGAAGGTCGGCAGCGCCAGCGCCGATATCATCGTCCGCGATCCTGTCGTGGTGCAGCCGACACTGCCGCGTTTCCTCGCCTTCAAGGATCATTCGCAGCTCTATCTGCAGATCGATAACGTCGAAGGCGCGCCCGGGCTCTATGCCTACGATGTCACGGCCGGCGGGCCGGTGACTGTGGCAGGGCACGCCCATGGTGCACTGCGGCTCGGAGCAGGCCAGCGCACATCATTGTCCGTGCCGATCGTCGGCGCCGGCATCGGCGAGGCAAGCATCGTCTTGAAGATGCACGGCCCGAAGTTCTCCACCGAACGCACTCTCGCGCTCAATGTCGAGGCGGGGACGCCGAATATCTATCGCCGTATCGTCCGGCAGCTGGCGCCGGGCGGCTCCTTCCTCGTGACGAAGGATGTGACCGCGGAATTCCTGCCCGGCACCGGCCGCGTCTCTGCCGCCGTGGCCAGTCTCTCCGGCATCAATGCGGCGGGGATTCTGCAATCGCTCGCCGATTATCCGTTCGAATGTTCGGAGCAGCTCGTCAGCCGCACCATGCCGCTGCTTTACGTCAGCAAGCTCGCCGACCCGCAGGCGCTCGCCTTCGACGTCGGCATCGCCGATCGCGTCAATCGCGCCATTTCGCTCCTACTGGCGCGGCAGGATTCGAGCGGCGCCTTCGGGCTGTGGTCGGCGGACAGTGCCGACGATTCCTGGCTTGATGCTTTTGTCACCGATTTTCTGACGCGGGCGCGCGAGGAAAATTACGACGTGCCGCAGCCGGCCTTTGAACAAGCGCTCGATCGTCTGCGCAATTATGTCGCCAATACCAGCGAGGTCGAAGCCGGGCAGGCGCCGGCGCTCGCTTATGCGATCTATGTCCTCGCCCGCAACGGCAGGCCGGTGATGGAGGATTTACGCTATCTCGCCGATACGCAGCTTGCCGTCTTTCGGACGCCGCTGGCGCGGGCGCAGATCGCCGCAGCGCTCGCTCTGCTTGGCGACCGCGGCCGGGCGGAAAAAGTCTTCGCGGCGGCGAGCGCAACGCTCCAGCACGTCAACGACGACGACGCGCTCGCGCGTACCGATTTCGGCTCCCGCCTGCGCGACGGCGCGGGCCTCCTGACGCTCGCGGTCGAAGGCGGGGCCGACAGTGCGCAGATCAATCAAGCGGTGCAGGTCGTCGAAAATGCCCGTGACGCCATCAGCTACACCAGCACGCAGGAAGAATCCTGGATGGCGCTTGCCGCCGAAGCGCTTGCGGCGCGCGACGCGTCGATCTCGCTTGGCATCGACGGCACGACGCATAGCGGCGCGTTTTATCGGACCTGGCTCGCTGCGAGCCTGGCCGCCGCGCCGGTCAAACTCGCCAATCAGGGCTCGCAGCCGGTCAATCTGGCCTTGACGACCACCGGCAATCCGATCGTGCCGGAGCCGGCGGCGGGGCAGGGCTACACGATCGAGCGCGGCTATTATTCGCTCGATGGGACCCCGATCGATCCGACGAAGATCAAGCAGAACGACCGCCTCGTCATCACCCTGAAAGTGACCGAAAGCGCCGCCGCCTATTCGCACCTCGTCCTTTCCGATCCCTTGCCGGCGGGACTCGAGATCGACAATCCGGATCTTTACGACGGCGGCGATGTCGATGCGCTCTCGTGGGTCAAGAGCGACGTGCAGCCGATCCATACCGAATATCGCGACGACCGCTTCGTTGCGGCCTTCGATCGCGACGGCCAGTCGGCGGCGACCTTCGCCGTCGCCTATATCGTCCGTGCCGTCACCCCCGGCCATTATGTGGCGCCGGCGGCGACGATCGAGGATATGTATCGCCCGCAGCGCTACGCCCGCACCGAGACCGGCGCGGTCACGATCTCGGCTGCGAAATGAAGCTGCGGCGCTGGCTGATCTTTTTCGGCGCCGCGCTGCTCATCGCAGGCTTCAGCCTTTCGTGGGCTTGGGATGATTATTTCGCGAGCCTCAATCCGCTCGATCTGACCGTCGCCGAGCGCACCTCGCCGGTGGTGCTCGATCGCGACGGCAAATTGCTGCGCGCCTTCACCATGACGGACGGGCGCTGGCGCCTGCCGGTCACCGCGCAAGAGGTCGATCAGCGCTTCGTCGCCATGCTCCTCGCCTACGAGGATCAACGCTTCTACGCGCATCACGGCGTCGATGCCGAGGCGCTCGCCCGCGCCGCACTGCAATTTGCGACCCGCGGGCATATCATTTCAGGCGGCTCGACATTGACCATGCAGGTCGCGCGGCTGCTCGAACCGCGCAAGGAGAAATCGATCGCCGCGAAAGTGCGCCAGATGGCGCGCGCGCTGCAGCTTGAATCGCAATATGCCAAACCGGTCATCCTCAATCTCTATCTCGTCCTCGCGCCCTATGGCGGCAATATCGAGGGCGTGCGCGCCGCGAGCCTCGCTTATTTCGGCAAGGAGCCGAAGCGGCTCAGCATTGCCGAAGCGGCGCTGCTCGTGGCCGCCGCCCAGGGCGGCTTTGGCCCGGAGCGCC
>NZ_CANSHK010000009.1:0-77691 GCF_947646745.1 uncultured Methylovirgula sp.
CGTGACGAGGCCGGCGCCGGCACGCAAGGCGCCGCGCGCGGCGAGACGCGCCGCGCCCGTGTGTGCGAGCGCGCCGGAGAGGACGAGCGCATGCCCGCGCTTATATTTGTGGCCGTCGACATGCGGGCGCGGGAAATGCGGGCCCCAGAGCGCCGGGCCATTGGCGAAGGTCTGCGGCTTGATCGTTGCGAGGACCTGTTCGGGAATGCCGATATCGACAAGGCTGATCTCGCCGCAATGGATCTGGCCGGGCAGCAGCAGATGACCCGGCTTCAGCCGGAAAAACGTCACCGTTTGCGCCGCTTCGACGGCGACGCCGCGCACCTGCCCCGTCGAGCCATCGATGCCCGAGGGAATATCAACGGCGACGATCGGCTTGCGTGTGCGGTGCGTCCAATCGTTGAGGCGCAGAATGGCCGTGCCGGCCTCGCCCTCGACGTCGCGGGTAAGGCCGGCACCGAAGATGGCCACGACCGCGAGATGCGCATCTTCGAGCGGCACTTTGTCGAAGCTCAGGATGTCGCCCTGCCAGCCTTCCGCCGCCCAAGCCGCATCGCCTTTGAGATGATCGCGCGCACCGAGCAGGCCGAGCGAAACTTGAAAGCCTTCGCCGCGCAAATGCCGCGCAGCAACGAAGCCGTCGCCGCCATTGTTGCCGGGACCGCAATAAACAACGATGCGGCCGCTCGGCGCCGCCCGACCCGCCATCAGCCGCGCCGCGGCCTTGGCGACGGCCTCGCCGGCGCGCGCCATCAAGATCGTTCCCGGTACCCCCGTTGCGATCGCCAGGCGATCGGCCTCACTCATCTGCGCCGTCGTCAGCAATTCAGGCGGAAAAAAGCGCGACAACATGACCCAACCTCGTTCCGGCTCTCAGCGTCTCAACTCGCAAAGAATCGAGACATAGGCGTGGCGCGCGACGGTCTTTTGAACCGCCGATCAAAATCCGCACTTGTTGACATTGCATGGCACCGCGGATAACCAAAACGATTACCGAAAAGTTGAGCGTCGTCCACTTTCGGCGCGCGTATCCTGCTCTTCGGAGCATCCCCGGTGAATGTGAAACCCCGCAAAGCCAAATTCGGAATCGGCCAAGTCGTCCGGCATCGGAAATATCCCTTCCGCGGGATCATTTACGATGTCGATCCTGTGTTCGCGAACACCGACGAATGGTGGCTTGCCATTCCCGAAGAAGTGCGGCCGCGCAAGGACCAACCCTTCTACCATCTCTTCGCCGAGAACGCCGACACCGAATATGTCGCCTATGTCTCGGAGCAAAACCTGCTGCCCGACACATCGGGCGATCCCGTTCGGCATCCGCAGGTCGAAGAAATGTTCACCCGCGCCGAAGACGGCGGGTATCACGTCAAGATGGCGCGGCTGAATTAGCCTGCCGGTCCGGGCGGGAGGGCATCGCGCCCTGCCCGCGTCTCTCGAACTCGCGCGCCTTACTTGCTTGCTGGTGGCGCGGCGCCGCCCGTCGCGCCGCCCTTTTCGGCCTGCAGGCGCTTGCGCTCCTCTTCGGCGCGCTTCTTGAGCTCGTCCTGGAATTTCTGCTGCTCCGCCTGCAGGACCTTGGGGTCCACGGCCGGACCGTCGAATGCGTCGCCGAAGCCCGCGAGCGGCACTTCGAAGGTCACTTCATTGTTGGCTTGGTTGCGCACCGCAATGCTGAGCGTCGTCCCCTTCTTCATGTCGGCGACGGTCGGCCCCTTGATCTTCGATTCCGCAAAACATCCGTTCGGGAAACATATCTCGAACGTGCCGTCGAGCGTCTCGCCCTTATCGACCCAGAAGCGGAACCCCGGGCGCAGCATGAGCCCGACCGGCATCAGCAGGCGGACGATGCGTGTGTCCTCGCCGCGGATATCGTAGACCGCGACGGCGATCACCGGGGGCTGATTGGCCTGGGCGCTGAAGTCGCGCGTCGTATAGCAGACGTCGCGATTGGCGGCCTGGTCATGGCCGCAGACCTTCGTCCACTTGGTCTGCGTGCCGATGAGGTCCAACTTGAGAGGGCCTTGCGGCTGCTGCTGTTGCTGCGGCGGGGTCTGCGCCTGCGATTGAACCACGCCGGCGAGAACAAACAAGGAAGTCAAGCCAGCAAAGCCAAGACGCATCAACGAGGACGCCATAGAGAAACCTTTCCGGTGAACGACGCTCGGCCCAAATAGCCGCCAGCGCGGGGTCAGATACAGCATTTGTCAGCCGCGGGCCACAAAGACGCGAAGCTTGGCCGTCAGTCAAGAATGGCGTGGCGGAATCGCCCGCGATTGCGGCGACAAATTGGCTGTCGGCGGCGATCCGTCGGATTCGTCGCGCTTTTGGCAAATTTGCCGCGTCTTCGCCGCAGAAATCGGTGAAAATTCGAATTCATGAACGGGTCTCTGCCGCGCTGCGGTGAAAATCCGTTTCACGCTTTCGCGCGCCAGGCTCTAGACTCGCCCCATGCAATCTGAAGCGATTCGCCGTCTTCAGGATCGGTTTTGCAACCTGAGCTGGCGCCAAGCCCTGCTCCGGCTGCGCGGCGCTCTCGGCGCGAGTGTAACGGCGCTTGCGACGGCGGCCTTCGGCATCGCCAGTTCGGCCCCGGCGCCGCCGTCCTACGCCATTGCCATGCATGGCGATCCGGCACTGCCGCCCGATTATAAAAATTTTCCCTATACCGATCCCGCGGCGAAAAAGGGCGGCAAGCTGACGCTCGGTTACCTTGGCACTTTCGACAGCCTCAATCCGTTCAACATCAAATCCGGCTCCGCGGCGCAAGGCTTGGTGCCCGCCGTGTTCCAGACCTTGATGGCGCGCTCGATGGACGAGCCATTCACGATGTATGGCCTGATCGCCAAAAGCATCGAAACGGACGATGCGCGCGATTATGCCCTGTTCCATCTCGATCCGGCCGCGCGTTTCGCCGACGGCTCGCCGATCACCGCAGCGGATGTGCTGTTCACCTTCGACTTGCTGAAGACCAAGGGCCGACCGCAACAGCGCAGCGCCTATACGCTTGTCAAAAGCGTCGAGACGCCCGATGCCGAGACAATCCGCTTCGATTTTCCGGGCCTCGGCGATCGCGAATTGCCGCTGATCCTGGCGTTGATGCCGGTGCTGTCGCGCAAAGCGACCGATGCGGTCGATTTCGAATCTGCGAGTTTCGACATTCCGCTCGGCTCGGGCCCCTACCGGATCGTTGCCGTCGAGCCCGGCCAGAAGCTCGTCTTGGCGCGCAATCGCCGCTATTGGGCCAAGGATTTGCCGAGCCAGCGCGGGCTCTTCAACTTCGACACGATCGAGTTCGACTATTTTCGCGACCCGAACAGTCTGTTCGAGGCCTTTCGCGCCGGCCTGATCGACTTTCGCATCGAGACCGATCCGGCGCGCTGGACGACGGGCTATGATTTCCCGGCGCTGCGCGATCACCGCGTCGCGACCGACAGCCTGCCGATCGGCGGCCCCAAAGGCATGGACGGTTTCGTCTTCAACACCCGCCGCGACTTCTTCAAGGACGTGCGGGTGCGCGAAGCGCTCGGCATGATGTTCGACTTCGAGTGGGTGAACGCCAATCTCTTCGACGGGCTTTATACGCGCAGCAAAAGTTTCTTCGACGATTCGATCTTCACGTCGGCCGGCCGGCCGGCGAGCTTTGCCGAACGGGCGCTGCTGAAGCCGTTTCCGGGCGCGGTGCGGCCCGATTTTCTCGAAGGCCTCTGGCACCCGCCGCAAACGGACGGCTCCGGCCGCGACCGGCTCTGGCCGCTGCGCGCGCTGACCCTTCTCGGTTCTGCCGGTTATCACGTGACCAATGACAGATTGGTCCGCGACGGCCGTCCGCTGAGTTTCGAGATCATGGTCGAGGACCGCATGCAGGAGCGGCTCGCCCTCGACTATGCCGATTCCCTCGCCCGCATCGGCGTCGAGGCCCGCGTGCGGCTTGTCGATGAGGTGCAATTCCAGCGCCGGCGGCAGAATTTCGACTTCGACATGATGATCGGCTCGTGGCTGGCCTCGGCTTCGCCCGGCAGCGAGGAGCGCACGCGCTGGGGCTCGGCGGCGGCCGACGAGCCGGCCTCCTTCAATCTCGCCGGCGTCAAGTCGCCCGCGGTCGATGCCATGATCGAAGCCTTGCTGGCGGCCAAATCCGAGGACGATTTCGTGACCGCCGTCCGGGCGCTCGACCGGGTCCTGCTGTCCGGTTTTTACATCGTGCCGCTCTATTATTCACGAAATCAGTGGATTGCGGCTTCGACTACGCTTGCCAGGCCGATGAAATTACCGGCCTACGGATTTCCGACGCTCGATGACACGCTCGATTCCTGGTGGAGGAAGAAGCCGTGAACGTGATGCAGCCCCGCGACGCCATGATCGCCCCGCGCGACACCCTGACGCCGCATAGTCTCGACATGCTCGTCTCGGGCGCAGCCCGGCTGCGGCCGGATGCGCTGGCCTTCGCCGACCGGGCGAGCCCTTGGCCCTACGGCATTGTCGCAGCCCATGTTGCGGCTCTGGCGCGGATTTTTGCCGATTGCGGGCTCGATGCCGGCGAACGGATCGTGATCGTCGGCGGCGCCGAAGTCTCGGTTGCAACCGCCACGATTGCGGCTCTGCGCGGCGGCTTCGTGCCCGCTTTGGCGCCGGTCGATCTCGATGCCGGGGCATTGTCCGCCTATGCCGAAGCCGTCGGTGCCGCGGCCGTTGCTGGCCCGGCCACCTATGGCGAGTTGGCCCCGATCGAGACCTGCCTGGCAGCCGCGGCCGCGGTTCCCTCGATCCGGCTGGTCGGCAATTTCGGCCCCGGCGAGCGCGACGGCGCGATCGATCTGGGGGTCGGCGCCATGCTGCAATACGCTGCCCAGCACCCGGACTTCGGCATCGAACGCGGCAAGCCGCTTCCGGCGGAGCCGCCGCCGATCATCACCTATGACCGCCGCCATGCGCGTCCGGTGCAGCATCGCCAGTCGGCCTTGCTCGCTGCCGGGCTCGATTTCGTCGCCCGTGTCCGCATCGGCCGGGTGACGCCCATCCTGACGACGCTCGCGCCGGTCTCCGCCGCGGGCTTTGTCGCCGGCCCCTGCGCAGCGCTTTTATCCGGCGCCCCGCTCTATCTGCACGGCCCGTTCGCCGAGGAAGATTTCCTGGCGGCGCGCAACCAGGCGGAAGCGGCGCATCTCGTCCTGCCGGTCGGCCTGGCGAGCGATTTCGCCGGAATTTACGACGGCCTTGCCTCGGTCGTGCTGGTCTCGCGCCTGACGGCGGGCGCGGCCTTTCGGCCGCCGCCGGCGATCGAGGCGCCGTGCCAAGTCCTGGATCTTTACGCGACGGACGAAACGAGCGTCATCGCTGAGCCGCGCCGCAATCATGTGCCGGTGCCGCCGGCCGCCGAGCCGCATTTCATCGGCTTTGAGGAATCGCGCATTTTGACGTTTGAAAAGGCAGCGGATTCGGACGGCGCGCTGGCCTTCAGAGGGGCCGCGGTGACGCCGGCCTCTTGATCGGGCATAGTCCGCGCCCCGCTCCGGCCGCGCCAAGGAGGCGTGATGTTTGGTCTGGCCGCACTCGTCGTTCTGGCTGCCGCCTTCTTCTTCGCGACCTGCAAAGTCGCGAACCAATATGAGCGCGCCGTCGTCTTCCGGCTCGGCCGCTACGTGCGCACGGCGGGGCCCGGGCTTTATTTCCTGATCCCTTTTGTCGAATGGCAGGTGAAAGTTGATCTGCGCACGCAGACGACGGCGGTCGAGCCGCAGGAGGCCATCACCCGCGACAATGTGCCGATCAAGATCAATGCCGTCATCTGGCGGCGCATCATCGATCCGAAACTTGCGGTCATCGAAGTCACCGACGTCGGCAACAGCGTCGTGCAAGTGGCCGTGACCGCCTTGCGCAATGTGATCGGCCAGCATTCGCTTGACGAAGTGTTGAAAGAACAAGCCGCGGTCTCCGAAGCCTTGCAGAGCATGATAGATGTTGTGACCGAGCCTTGGGGCGTGAAGGTCGAGCGCGTGCAGATGAAGGACGTCGAAATCCCCGAAACCATGCAGCGCGCCATGGCGCAGGAGGCCGAAGCCTTGCGCGAAAAGCGCGCGCGGCAGATCAAGGCGGAGGCCGAGGTCGATGCGGCGCGGCTCTTACGTCAGGCGGCGGAAACCATTATGCAAAGTCCCGCCGGCCTTGAACTGCGCCGCATGCAGATGATCACCGAGGTCGGCGCCGAGCAGAATTCGATGACCATCATCATGATGCCGAGCGAATTCGTCGAAATGGCGCGCGCCATTGGCGCCGGCGCGGCACGCCGAGAATGACAATTGCATGAGCCAACCATCCTGCGGGAACACCGATCGAACAAAGTTAAAATGCCAGTGAAAGCCAAAGATACAGCGCTGATCGGCGTCGTCACCGTCTCCGACCGGGCGAGCCAAGGCCTCTACAAGGACGAAAGTGGTCCGGCGATCGTTGCCTATTTGAACCGCATTCTGACCTCGCGCTTCGCGATCATGCACAAGGTCGTCCCGGATGGCTTTGAATCCGTGCGCGATACGCTGATCGATCTCGCCGACAACGAGGGCTGCGATCTGATCCTGACGACCGGCGGCACCGGACCTTCGCCGCGCGACCTGACGCCGGAGGCGACGCTGGCCGCGGCGCCGCGCGAGCTGCCGGGCTTCGGCGAAGCGATGCGCGCCGAAAGCCTCAAGGACGTCCCGACCGCGATCCTCTCGCGCCAGCGCGCCGCGCATCGCGGCCCCTGCCTCGTCATCAACCTGCCGGGCAAGCCGGCGGCGATCGAAACATGTCTCAATGCCGTCTTCCCCGCGGTGCCCTATTGCCTCGATCTGATCGGCGCGGCGCGGCTTGAGACGGACCCGACGTTCATCAAATCCTTCCGGCCCAAATCATGACGATGCGCGCCTCGTCTTCCCCGGATGAAACAGCCGAAGCGCGATTTCGGTCGCTTGTCGCCGGCTATCGCCCGCTCGCCAATGTACCGGACGAATTCATCGGCGCCGATGGCCGGCCGCGATCGCATTGGGTGAAGTTTTTTCACGCGTTGAGCGAACTCGGCGCCGCCGAGATCGACCGCCGTTTTGCCACCGCCGACCGCAACATCCGCGACACCGGCGTCTCCTATCGCGCCTATGGCGACACGAGCGAGCGCGCCTGGCCGCTAAGCCATCTGCCGCTGTTGATCGAGGCAGACGAATGGCGCGCCATCGCCGCCGGGGTGACGCAGCGCGCGCGCCTCCTCGAAGCCGTGGTCAGCGACATCTACGGCCCGGCGACGCTCGTCGAGAACGGCGATCTGCCCGCAGCGGCGGTGACGGGCTGCGCCGACTTCCTGCCGCAGCTGCAAGGCCTCAAGCCGCCGTCCGGCAATTTCCTGTTTCTCTATGCCGCCGATATCGGCCGCGGACCGGACGGAAGCTGGTGGGTGATCGGCGACCGCACCCAGGCGCCGTCGGGCGCCGGCTATGCGCTGGCGAACAGATTGGTGCAGTCGCGCGCCTTTCCGGCGCTCTATCGCGACATGAATGTCGAAAGACTGGCGCCGTTCTTCCAGGCCTTCCGCGACGGGCTGATCGGCGCCGCCTCGCATGCCGATCCGCGCATCTGCTTGCTGACGCCCGGGCCCTATAACGAGACCTATTTCGAACAGGCCTATCTCGCCCGCTATCTCGGCTTCCTGCTCGTCGAAGGCGGCGACCTGACGATGCGCGACAACGAGATCAATGTCCGCACTATTGCCGGCCTGAAACGCGCCGATGTGATCTGGCGGCGCATCGATTCCGATTTCGCCGACCCGCTCGAACTCAATGCGCGCTCGCGCCTCGGCGTGCCGGGCCTTGTCGAGGCTCTGCGCGCCGGCGGCGTGGTGATGGCCAATGGGCTCGGCTCGGGGGTGCTCGAAGCGCCGGTGATGATGAGTTTCCTGCCGCGGCTCTGTCGGCGCATCCTCGGCGAAGATCTGCTGATGCCGAATGTCGCGACCTGGTGGTGCGGCCAGCCGCGCGAGCGCGAGCGGGTTCTGGCACGGCCCGACCGGATGGCGATCGCCGGCGCCTTCGGCAATCCGGTGCTCGGCTACCCCGCCAATCAGGCGATCGTCGGCGCTTCGCTGACCGGCGACGAAAAACAGCGGCTCCGCGCCGAGATCGACCGGCGCGGCGTCGATTTCGTCGGCCAGGAGGTGGTCAATCTTTCGACGACGCCGGTGTGGGAAAACGGCAGGCTGGAGCCGCGCCCCTTCGTCCTGCGCGTCTATGCGGCGCGCACGCGCGACGGCTGGGCGATCATGCCCGGCGGCTTCTGCCGCATCTCCGGACGCCCGGATGCCCGCGCCGTCTCGATGGGCGAGGGCGTGCGCTCCGCCGATGTCTGGGTGCTCGCCGACGGGCCGGTCGAACACGTGACGCTGCTGCCGACCGACGAGACGGTGCGCATCCGCCGCGTCATGGGCCATCTGCCGAGCCGCGCCGCCGACAATCTGTTCTGGCTCGGCCGCTATCTCGAACGCGCCGAAGCGACGCTGCGGCTCATCCGTTGTCTCGCCGGCCGCCTGATCGAAACCGATACCGCCGGCAATGCCCGCTCGGCGATCGAGCGGATCGTGCGCCTCTTTATCGCCTGGGGCACGGTGCCGGCCAAGGCCTCGGCCGAGGTCATGCATCTTGCCGCGACGGGCCTGCATTCGAACAAGGAATTCGGCTCGGCCTTGGCGCTGGTGCGCGACGCGCATCGCGCTGCCTCCTTCATCCGCGAGCGGCTTTCGACCGACACCTGGCGGCTGATCGAGCAATTGCGCATGGGGCTCGACCGCGACGAAGATGCCTCGCTGACCGAGGCCGAAGCCTTCGAGCGCGCCAATGCGGCGCTCGAGACGATTGCCGCCATCGCCGGCCTTGCGCAGGAAAACATGAATCGCGGCGCCGGCTGGCATTTCGTGCAGATGGGCCGGCGCATCGAGCGCGCCATCAACACCTGCCGCTTCGCTCGCCATTTCGCCCATCCCGAGGCGCCGGTCGAAGAACTCGACATTCTGCTCGACCTCATCGATTCGCCGATCACCTACCGCTCGCGCTACATGATGGGCGTCGCGCTCGGCCCGGTGCGGGACATGGCGGTGCTCGACCCGTTCAACCCGCGCTCCGTCGCCTTCCAGGTCGAGAAATTGAACGGCCATATCGCCGAACTGCCGGTCTTGGCCGAGGACGGCATGCTCGAAGCGCCGCGCCGGCTCGCCCTGCAACTCGCCGCCGACATTTCGACGACCCTCGCCGACAAGCTCGACATCAACCGCACGCTCGCCTTCGAAAATGCCCTGCTCGCCCTCGCCGAGGCGATTGCGGCCCGCTATTTTCTGCAAGGCCCGCACGTGGCGCGGGCGGATACCGCGAGCGGCTTGGCGTGATCTACGACATCAAACACGTCACGACCTACGAATATGGGTCGACGGTGACGTTCAACTATTGCGCCCTGCGCCTGCTGCCGCTGGATGGGCCGGGCCAGCGCGTGCTGCAGACGCGCCTGATGATCGATCCGGCGCCGAAGGAGCTGCACGAGCGTACCTGCTTCTTCGGCAATCGCGTCACCTCGATGATGATCGAGACGGCGCATCGTCAGCTCCTCGTCGAGGCGACCTCGGTCGTCGAGATCGACCGGCGGCCGCCGCCCGATCCCGCCTCGACCGGCGCCTGGGAATTCGTCCGCGAAGATGCCTTCGCCAGCCAGTCGCTCGGCAACCGCTCGCCGGCGCATTATCTGCACCCGAGCCGCTATGTGCCGCGCTTTGCGCCGGCGACGGCCTATGCGCGCGAGAGCTTCAGCGACGGCCGTCCGGTGCTCGAGGCCGCCGTCGAACTGATGCGCCGCATCCGCAAGGATTTTGTCTACGACCCGACCTCGACCGTCATCTCGACACCGCTGTCGCAGGCCTTCGCGCAGAAATCCGGCGTCTGCCAAGACTTCGCCCATATCATGATCGCCGGGCTGCGCGGCTTGGGCCTGCCCGCCGCCTATATCTCCGGCTATATTCGCACCATCCCGCTCGACGGCACGCCGAAGCTCGAAGGCTCCGACGCCATGCACGCCTGGGTCTCGCTCTGGTGCGGCGAACGCCTCGGCTGGATCGGGCTCGATCCGACCAACAGCACGCTCGTCAACAACGACCATGTCATGCTCGCGGAAGGGCGCGACTATGCCGACATCTCGCCGGTCGCCGGCATCGTCACCGGCGCGGGCGAACAGGAGATCGACGTGAAAGTCGATGTCGTGCCGCGGCGGGGGTGACTTGCCCTAAAAAAGTTCGACCACGGGCTTGCGGCGCCTTCGTTCAGATATTATGGTTTGGGTGTCTGACTCGTTCTTCCATGGCATACCGCCATCGGGATCGCGGGACGGTTGGATGATAGGAGATTATCATGACGCGTTCTGATTCGCGGCAGCCGCTGCTGCTCGACTTCCCCTTCCATAATATTCGGAATATCACCTCGCCCGAAGACGCGGCAGCGGGGCGTAAGATTTATGTCGGTACCGCACCGGCGCCGAGCGTACTCGATCTACCCAACGACGAGAACGTCCGCGACTACATCCCCGATGCAGGTGGTCGCAAGCGTCACACTTTGACCTCGGTTCACCGCGCTATGTTCGATACTTTGCGCAGCGATGCATCTTCGTTTGCCGTGAAAAACGGCGGCGTTGTTATCGTCGCGAGAGAAGTCGAGATCGACGAGAGCAAAAGGAAAGCAAAGCTTCTATCCCCGAGCCTTATAAACGGCGCGCAGACTCAAGGCGTTTTGCAGGAATTCTACGACGACCTTCCTGCCGAGCAGGAACCACCGTCCGTCAGCATTAAATTTGAAATCGTCGTCACCAATGATGATACATTTATTGGTGAAGTTTCTATCGCTCGAAACTCCCAAAATAATGTCGATCCACTTAGCATCGCAGGCAAGAAAGGCGTTTTGGACGACCTGAAAGCATCCATGCTGGCGGCAAATCCGTCTTGGAAGATTCGCTTAAACGAAACGGATGGTGGCGAGGGATTTATTGATACACAAAAATTGCTCCAAGTTACGATGGCTTTGATTCCGCCTTCGCTCTGGCCAATTGAAAAGGACCAGGACAACCCGAACAAGGTCTTCACTTATTCCATGCGCGCCAAATGTCTGAAAGACTTTCAGAATTTGTTCAACGTCGCGCATACCGTGGGGCAAAAGGACCATCAAAAGGCTAAGGAAGTCTATGACTTTGTCATCGAGATGGCACCCAATGCTTGGGCAATTTATAAACGCTGGAAGAGCCATCAGGGATTCATCGGCACCTTCATTCAACAAGGCGTGGTCCGTGACGGGAACAAGATTGTTGACGTGGCGGATGGCATTATCTTTCCAATTCTGGCTGCCTTATCCGTGTTCGTCGAACGTACATCGAGCGGGTGGGCCTTAGTTCCGCCCGCTTTGTGGGAAGAGAAGGACGGAATTTTCCTGCCTCTCAAGGAAGTACTCAAGAGTGACTCGGTCAAAGGCAATCCTTGGAATCTCGGTAAACATCGTGACTCCTGGACAATGCTGTTTAATCAGACGCGAAATCACAAACGACTTGTGGAAAAATTCGCCAAAGCGAATGCTTAATAAGCCCACGCTGCGCTGACAGTTGCGGGAACTTTTAGCAAAGTTCTCGCAACCTTCGCACTTTCACTTCACCACCCGCATCGGGCAGCGCGCTCGATGAATGATGGGGTCGGCGCGACCGCACCTACCGTGCGGCAACGAGCGCGAGATATTCCCAGACCATCGTCGCCGCCGCCAAGGCGGTGATGTCCGCATGGTCATAGGCCGGCGCGACTTCGACCACGTCCATGCCGACGAAATCGATCCCGCCGAGCTGACGCAGGATGGCTTGCGCCTGCCATGTCGCGAGGCCGCCGATTTCGGGCGTGCCGGTGCCGGGCGCAAAGGCGGGATCGAGCACGTCGATATCGAAACTCAGATACGTCGGGCCTTCGGCGACGACCGAACGGATCGTCCTCGAAAGATAACTCGGTGTCGCGAGATGCGCGTCCTCCGCGGTGAGAATCGTCACCCCTTTCGAGAGCGTCCAATCGAAGACGTCTTTCTGAACCGGCGAACGGATGCCGATCTGGATCATGCGGCGCGGATCGACCAGGCCTTCTTCGATGGCGTGAAAAAAGACCGAGCCATGCGCATAGGCCTGGCCGAAATTATCGCGCCAGGTATCGACATGCGCATCGAAATGCACGAGCCCGAGCGGCCCTTGCTTTTTTGCCAGCGCGCGCAAGAGCGCCAGCGTGATCGTATGCTCGCCGCCGAGCGCCGCAAGATGCGCGAGCGGCGCCGCCTGTTTCTCGATCAGCGCGAGGCTCGCGGGCAGATCGCCGAGCAGAAGTTCGAAATTGCCGATGTCGGCGGGCTGCAAGTCGGCGGCAGGATCGACCCAGTGCTGAGGATGCGCGCCATCGACGAGCATGCGGCTGGCGCGCCGGATCGCCTCGGGACCGAAGCGGGCGCCGCTGCGGTTGGTCGTGCCGATATCGAGCGGAATGCCGGCGATGCAAATGGCCGAAGTGCGCGCCGTGTTGCTGACGCCGAGGAAGGTCGGCGGCAAAGCGAAGGTCGGCGGCTCGCTCATGCGGCCCCGCCCGTCATCGACGCCTCAAAGCGGAAAATCGCGACCGCCACGGCACAGGTCCACAGGCCCTCGCTGTCGCCTTCCGTCGCGGCGGTGATCGACGTGCTGTCGAAGACATGGCCGCTCGCCTCATAGACTTTGCGCCGCTCGTTCCAGGCGGCATTGGAATCGAAATCGATGCCGAGCGTCGTCGCCAGCATGGTGGCGGCGAGGTCTTCGGCATAATCGCCGCTCTCGCTCTCGGTCATGCCGAAGCCGTGGTATTCCGAAACATACCCATAGATCGCGGGATCGACCGGGCGCGCGAGCCCGACGCTCGCATGAATGCGCCGCCGCGGCTCGTTGGTCTCGGCCCGCGCCAAGACGCAGAAGGTAATCTCGCCCGGACGCAATGTCTCGATGCCTTCGGCGGCGGCGATGAGCCGGCATCCCGGCGGGACGATCGACGACACGGACACAAGGTTCTGCTGCTCGATATCGGCGTCGCGCAAAGCAAACTCGAAGGCGGTGAGCTGGTCGCGATGAACGCCAACGCCGCGGGTGAGGAAAACATGGGTCGGTACGGGAAACATCGATGGGCCCTCGAAGATCCGACGCTGCGTTTACCGGGCGCACGTGCCGAGAATGCGACAGGGGCTTGCGACGATGAGCAATGACTCTGGAGCGGCGCCATTGCGTCGTCTTAGGTTTATCCGAAAATTGGCTTGACCTCAGCATCATTTAAATCCGCCAATATCCGACCGATTTCCCCCGAAGGCTCCGCATTGTTCCGGAAATTGGCCGGCGATATTTGACGGGACCCCATGCCGGAATGTGAAAGTTGGTTTTTACATTGAGGGATCACCTAATGAGCCGGGCGATACTCTTGAAGAGCTGGCCGATAGGATGGCAAAGGACGTTCTTCAAAAAGCCGCGGCCGCGCTTTGGGCCTTTCGAGCGCGCCTAGACGGCGCTCAATTTCAAACATGTCCACCGCGATCGCGAAGAATTGGGACAATCTAGTCGAGATGGACGAACAGCGCGTGGAAGAAATCGCCGATTGAGATGGCCTGTTATCAAAATCATCTATTTTCCGCAGTGTTTCCGATATGCCGGTGCTTCCTTGCGTGATAATTGCAAGCATACGCCATGTGATGCTCGGTGGGCGTTGGAAAATACTTTGACCGGTTGCAGGGATTGAGCTTCGCTACTGTTGGCGCATTCGCTAATGTTGGCGTAGGAGCAAAACCCGGGATAAGCACGAGCATCGCGAGACCAATCATTAAACGCTTCATGACGTCCTCCTCCGGCGTTGAGTGGGACGAAATTCGTATATTGATCCCGTGGTGCGCGAGATGATCTTGATCAAACCTCCTCTTGATCAAACCTCCTCTTATTCCGCAATTCTGCAGGGGCTGGTCCCGTCAAGTATAATGTCGCGAATTGGCTTGCCGCGGAGCGCGCACGGCCAAAACCGCTCGGCAAGCGCTGCGGCCTGAGCGCCGTTTACTTTATCGCGCGGCTTCACCCTTTTGCGCGCGTCCGCACCAAAAGGGCCGCATTTGTGCGACACCACGCATCTTGCTCCTGCCGCAGCACCTCTCTAGAGCGGTAGAGGTTCGCCTTCCGAAACACGCGCCGCCCTATCCGGTCTCTGCCGGTCCTGCGCATCCTCTTGTTATTTCAGCCGAATGCCTCAGCTTTATCATCATCCTCTCGATCCCCAATCGCGTTTCGTCCGCCTCGCTCTCGCCGAATATGGCGTCGAGCCCGAGCTTATTGAGGAACGCGTCTTCGAGCGCCGGCACGATTTTCTCGCCCTCGACCCGGCCGGCGAGACGCCGGTGCTCATCACCGACCATGACCGCATCATCCCGGGCGCCGGCGTGATCGTCGAATATCTCGACGATGTACTGGGCGGGACCTTGGCCGAGCACAGGCTGCTGCCGCTCGACCCCGAGGCGCGCGTGGAAGTGCGCCGGCTCGTCGCCTGGTTCGCACAGAAATTCTACGGCGAAGTCTCGAATTGGCTGGTGACGGAAAAGGTCTACAAGCGCTTCATGCCGGCCGAGGCCGGCGGCGGCGCGCCGGACATGGATCTGGTGCGCGCGGCGCGCGCCAATATCCGCTATCATCTGCGCTATATCGGCTATCTGACGGCGCAGCGGAACTGGCTCGCCGGCGACGCCATGAGCTATGCCGACTTGGCCGCGGCGGCGCATATTTCGGTCGCCGATTTTCTGGGCGATGTGCCATGGGACGAGAACGAAGCGGCGAAGCTCTGGTACGCGCGGGTCAAATCGCGCAAAAGCTTCCGCGCCCTGCTCGCCGACCGGGTGCCGGGGATCAGCCCGCCGGCGGTCTACGCGGACCTCGATTTCTGAGCGCGCTGAAGACGACGCTCAAGGACAAGGCGCGCGGGCTCGGCTTCGATCTGTGCCGCATTGCCCGCGCCGATGCCGCGCCGAAGACGACGGCGCGGCTCAAGGCCTGGCTCGATGCGGGCTATGCCGGCGACATGGATTATATGAGCGAGACGCAGGCGCGCCGGGCCTCCCCTTCGGCGCTTTGGCCGGAGGTCAAAAGCGTCGTCATGCTGGGGCTGAACTATGCGCCGGAGGGCGACCCGCTGGCAACGCTGGCGCTGCAGGATCGCGGCAATATTTCCGTCTATGCGCGGCATCGCGACTATCACGATCTGATCAAGGGACGGCTGAAACAGCTCGGCGCCTGGCTCGCCGCGCAAGCGCCGGGCAGCGAACTGAAAGTCTTCGTCGATACGGCGCCGGTGATGGAAAAGCCGCTGGGCGAGGCCGCCGGCCTCGGCTGGCAGGGCAAACATACCAATCTCGTCTCGCGCGAAGCGGGGTCGTGGCTCTTTCTCGGCGCTTTGTTCACCGATCTCGCGCTCGAACCGGACGAGGCGGAGACGGATCATTGCGGCCAATGCCGGGCCTGCCTCAACGCCTGCCCGACCAATGCCTTCCCGCAGCCCTACCTCATCGATGCGCGGCGCTGCATCTCCTATCTCACGATCGAGCATAAGGGACATATCGCGGCCGAGTTTCGCGAGGCGATGGGCAATCGCATCTACGGCTGCGACGATTGCCTCGCCATATGCCCGTGGAACAAGTTTGCGCAAGCGTCGCGCGAAGCGAAGCTGCAGGCCCGCGCCGATCGCCTCGCGCCGAAGCTCAAGGATCTTCTGGCGCTCGACGACGCGGGTTTCCGCGCGCTCTTCTCCGGCAGCCCGGTGAAGCGCATCGGCGCCGCCCGCTTCCTGCGCAACGTGCTCATCGCCGCCGGCAATTCCGGCGATGCTTCGCTGCTGCCCTTGATCGAGGCGCGGCTGGGCGACGCGTCACCTCTCGTCCGGGCCATGGCGGTCTGGGCGCTCGGCCGCCTGGCGCCGGCGCGCCTCGCCGGGCTCGCGCCAAGGCTGCGCCCCCATGAAGCCGACGCTGCGGTCGAAGCCGAGTGGGACGCGGCCGCCGCGGCGTGCTAAGCAGATCATTGTCATGAATCTTTTCTGCTTCGGTCTCGGCTATAGCGCAGAGCATTTCATCAAGGCCTATGGCGATCAGTTCGACACGATCGCCGGCACGGCACGCAGCCATTACGCGCTCGAACGGCTCGGCGACCCGCGCGTCTCGGGCTTCATGTTTGATGCCGAACGGGCCGACCCCGAGATCGCCGCGGCGCTGACCCGCGCCGACGCGCTCCTCGTCTCGATCCCGCCGGATATCTCGGTCGATCCGGCGCTCGCCAAATTCGGCCGCCTGCTGTCGCAACTGCCGCAGCGGCTCAGGATCATCTATCTTTCGACCATCGGGGTCTATGGCGACCGGGCCGGTGAATGGGTCGATGAGACGCGCGTGCCGGCGCCGAAACAGCCGCGCTCGATCGCGCGGCTGCGCGCCGAAAAAGCCTGGCAGGCGCTCGCTAAAGACGACCGCAAGACGATCCAGATTTTGCGCCTCGCCGGCATTTATGGGCCGGGCCGCAACGCGCTCGTGCAATTGAAGAACGGCACGGCGCAACGGGTGGTGAAGAAGGACCAGGTGTTCAACCGCATTCATGCCGCCGACATTGCGAGCGCCATCGCCGCGGCGCTCGCCTATGAGGGCGCCAACGACATCTGGAACGTCGCCGACGACGAGCCGGCGCCGCCGCAGGATGTCATCGCTTATGCCGCGAAATTGATGGGCCGGGCGCCCCCGCCGGAGGAAGATTTCGAGACCGCGGCCTTGAGTCCCCTGGCGCGCAGCTTCTATGAGGAGAACAAGCGTGCGGCAAACGGCAAGCTGAAAAACGAGCTTGGCGTCGCGCTCGCCTATCCGACCTATCGCGAGGGGCTGAACGCGCTCTGGGATGCCGGCGAAGGACGCTAGCCGTCATCTTGGATGCCGATCCGCTTCGGCCGCACGACCAATGAGGACGTCGAGCATGATTGAACTCTATTATTGGACGACGCCGAACGGCCATAAGATCACGCTGTTTCTGGAGGAAGCGCAGCTTCCTTATGAAATCCATCCGGTGAACATCGGCCGCGGCGAGCAGTTCAAGCCCGAGTTTCTGGCCATCGCGCCGAACAATCGCATCCCCTCGATCGTCGATCGCGCGCCCAAGGACGGCGGCGCCCCGATCTCGGTGTTCGAATCCGGTGCGATCCTGCTCTATCTCGCCGAAAAGACCGGCAAGTTCCTTTCTTCCGATATCCGCAAGCGAATCGCGACGCTCGAATGGCTGTTCTGGCAGGTCGGCGGCCTTGGCCCGATGGCCGGACAGAACAATCATTTCCGCAATTATGCGCCGGAGAAGATCCCTTACGCCATCAAACGCTATATGGACGAGACCAACCGGCTCTATGGCGTAATGAACAAGCGCCTCGCCGACCGCGAATTTCTCGCCGGCGAGTATTCGATCGCCGACATGGCCTCTTATCCCTGGATCGTGCCTTATGTGGCGCAAGGCCAGACTCTCGACGATTTTCCGCATCTGAAGCGCTGGTTCGAGGCAATCAAAGGGCGCCCGGCAACGATTGCCGCCTATGCCAAGGCCAAGGAGATCAATCCCGCGCCGCCGGCCCCGCCAGACGACGAAGCGCGCAAACATCTCTTCGGCCAGACTGCTGCCAAGACCGTCTGAGGCGTGCCGGGCACGCTACAGAGCGTGACGAAATCGCGAAACTATCGTAACACTCTATCCCGCGCGGCCTGATTGGCCTAGGTTCGCGCGGGGGACGATGGCGTGAAGAGCCTTGCGGCAAACAGATTGATCGCGCCGATCGGCGGACTTCGCCTGAAGCCTCCGGTGCGCAATCAATTTGTCGCCGGCCTTGCCATTCTCGGGCTTTATCTGCAGCTCGCCGCCGCGGCGCTCTGCATGGCCGGGTTTACGTCAGGGCCGGACCTGTCCGGCTTCCCGATCTGCCATGCCGCTTCGGGCGATGAGACGCCGGCATCGAAATCCGGCGGCGTCCCCCAGCAGCAGCATTCCTGCCCCTTCTGCGCGCTGCATTGCCATGCGGCGCTCGCGCTGGCGCCGATCATCGCGCTTGCCGTTCTTGCGTCCGTCGCGACACGGATACAGCCGCGGCCCACTCGGGCTTTCTTGCGTCTGCGCTTCGCCATCGCGGCGCAGCCACGCGGCCCTCCCTGCTTCAGCTAGAGACGAAGCGGCGCGCCGCTTCGCATTGCCCTGCCTGCTTGCTGGTCGCTGCGCGGCATGAGTGCTGCTGTTGCGGCCTGCCGAGGCTGGCACCGTTTTCTTCAAGCTGAGGATTTTCCATGTCTCGACACTTCACGCGCGCGCTCGCGGCCGCGTCGCTTATGCTCGCCGCAAGTTCCGTCTGCGCCCACACCATCGTCGGCAATCGCGTCTTCCCGGCGACGCTCACAATCGACGATCCAGGCGTCAACGATGAACTGGCCCTGCCGACGTTTTCCTACCTCGCCGCCGCCAATCCCGACGGAACGCTGGGGCCGATCTCCACTTCGCTGGGATGGGAATATATGAAGACGATCACGCCCGATCTTGGCCTTTCGATCGGCTCCAAAGGCTTTACCTGGCAGCGCAATCCCAAAGCGCAAGGCTGGGCCAATATCGAAACCGAAGCCAAGTTCGCCTTCTTCCAGAACCCCGAGCACGAGTTCATCATCTCGGCGGCCGTGAGCGCCGAGATCGGCCGTACCGGCAGTCCGCAAAGCGCGTCGTTGCCGTCCGACCCGTTTTCGACGATCACGCCGAAATTCTTCATCGGTAAAGGATTCGGTGACGCCTCGGCCGATTGGCTGCGCCCCTTCGCGGTGACAGGCGAAGTCGATTATTCGATCCCGACCGTCGCCATCAATGCGGACGGCAGCACCAACCCGAATGTGCTGACCTACGGCGCCTCGCTCCAGTATAGCCTGCTCTATGAGAATTCCTTCGTTCATCAGGTGCCGGATCTTTTCAAACGGCTGATCCCCGCCTTCGAGGGCGATTTCAGCACGCCGGTCGCCAATGAAGGGCCGATCGTTCCGGGCCAATTCTCGCCTTACGAAACAACGGGCGTCGTCGGCCCATCGCTCTATTATATCGGCCAATATTTCGAGATCGGGGTGATGGCGCAGATTCCGATCAACCGGGCGAGCGGCCATCATGTCGGCGCGCTTGCCGTCCTCGATATTTTCCTTGACGACGTGGCCCCGACAACGATCGGCAAGCCGCTCTTCAGCGCCCCCGTCTCCCCCCTCGCCAGATATTGAAGGGTATGATCATGCAACGCACTTTGCTTTTTATTGGCGCGGTCTGCCTCGCCGCAATCCTGCCCACCGCAGCCTTCGCGCATGCCTTTCTCGATCATGCGGTGCCAAGTGTCGGCACGACGATGGGCTCATCCCCTGTCGAGTTGGAGCTGACCTTTACCGAAGACATCGTGCCGGCCTTTTCTGGCGTACGCGTCAGCGGCCCATCTGGCGCCGTTGCGATCGGAAGTCCGGTCTTCGGCCCGGCGAACTCGCTGCATGTGCGGCTTATTCATGCACTGAAGCCCGGCACGTATAGCGTCAGCTGGCACGTCGTATCGGTCGATACACACCGCACGCAAGGCACGTATAAGTTCACGATCTCCCCATAATCGAAGCGCCTCGCGCCGGTTCACTCCCGGCGCGAGCTTTTTCGCACCATCAGTTTGTCTATCCGATGACGACGATCGAAATCCTCGTTGCCGCGCGGTGGGTTCATTTTGCCGCGCTTTTCGCGCTCTTCGGGTGTCCGCTCGCGTTCCTGCTGACGTGCGGCGCCCATGCGGCACGTGTCTTTCATGCGGCCGATCGGCTGTTGCATGTCGTCGCCATCACCGCGGCGATCTCGGGCTTCGTCTGGATCGCTGCGCTCATCGCCAACATAGTCGGCGGCTTCGGCGAAGCTGCGACGCCCGGCGCCCTCAAGGCCTTCTTTTTCGCAACGCGGTTCGGACCGATCGTCATTATCCGGCTCGTCCTGCTCGCCGCGGCAGTGCTTGCGATCGTCTTGCCCCGGCGCATCCGGTTTATGGCTTGGCTTCTGATCGCCGCCGGCTTGCTGATCGATCAAGCCTGGCTTGGCCATGCCGCCAATGGCGGCGCCAATCTTTCCGGCGCGATGATGATCGCCGCCTATGGCGCCCATGTTCTGGCCGGCGCCGCCTGGGTCGGCGGGCTGCCCGTTCTGCTTTTTTCGCTGCGCGCGCGCGCTGCGCCGGCCGATACCATCACCGTCTTGTCGCGCTATTCGACGCTGGCGACGGCTGCGGTCGTGTTCATTCTGTTGAGCGGCCTCGCCAATACCTGGTTCCGCCTAGCGGGCCATATCGGTCGCCTCGCGGCAACGGATTATGGTGCAATTCTCATCACCAAGCTGTTGCTGGTCGCGCTGATGCTGGCTTTGGCTTCATACAATCGCTTCATCGCTTTGCCGCGGCTCGGCGCCCATTCGCGGGCCATGCCGGCGCGCCTTGCCGCAAGCATCAGCACCGAATTGGCGCTCGGGATCATCGTGATCGGCGCCGCCGCGCTTCTTGGCGTGACGCCGCCGCCGAATTAGCCGCAAAGGTTGCTTTGGAGCTTGCCTTCAGCGTCCGCCTCGGGCCAGACTCGGGCCGTAAAGGTGGGAAAAGTCCATGTCGGATTCAATCGTCATTGCCGTCCCGCATAACCTCGGCGCCGACGAGGCGCGCCGGCGCATTGCTGCGGAAATCGACCGTCTCAAGCAGGAATACATCAATAAATTCGCCTATTCGGAGATCGTCTGGACGGGCGATACGGCGAATATCCGCGTCGTCGCGCTGGCGCAGGAAGCGAAGGCGCGCATTGATGTGTCGGCCGACAGCGTCCGCATCGAGATCGTTCTGCCTTGGCTGCTCGCGAGACTCGCGGCGCCGCTGCGCGCCAAATTGACGGCGACGGCGAAAGATACGCTCGCGCTCGGCTATGCGCCGAAGCAATCCTGAACCTCATTTTTCGAGCACCGCGACCAATCCCGCAACATCGCCGCCAGCGCCACGGCGCGCCGCGGCATGCTCCAGCAGAGGCAGCGAGAGACCGCTCTCGCGCGCGACCTCGCGGATGTAGCCGGGGGCGTGCGCATAACGCAGATCATCGCCCAGTTCGAACCCGCGCGATGCCGTTTGCGCGGTGAAAGCAAAGAGCCCGTGCCGCTGTAGCACGCGGTGCGCGGCGGCGAAGAGCGGCCGCAGATCGCCGATATAGACGAGCACGTCCGCCGCCAGCACAAGATCGGCGCTGCCGGCCGCTTCGCCAGCAAGGAACGTTTCTATGTCGGCGACGTCGAGCCGGTCGTAGATATGTTTCGCCCGCGCTTGCGCGATCATCCGCGGCGAAAGATCGACGCCGGCAAGCTGGCCGACATCGGCGCGGAACCGCTCGCCGCAGAGCCCCGTGCCGCAGCCGAGATCGATCGCTTGCGCGAAAGGCGTCTGGCGCAGGCGCGCGATCGCATCGGCCAAAAGCTGCGGCCCGCGATAACCAAGCCGGCCAACGAGATGCGTCTCGAAACGATCAGCATAATCATCGAAAAGGCGTTTCACATAGGCGTCGGGCGCAGTGTCCGGCAGCGGCGCAGCACCGAATTGCGCGAGCTTGAGAGCGGCGCCCAGAGCGTCGTGTGGCGCTACGGCCAAAGCGCGTTCATAGGCGGCGCACGCCGCGTCAAACTTGCCGAGTGCAGCGCAGGCCTCGCCCAGCGCGAACCAGGCAGCAGCCCAGGCCGGCACGCGTTCGAGAACCTGTTGTAGCAAATCGTGCGCTGCATGATGGTCGCCGCGCGCGGCATAATCAGCCGCATAGGCGAAACGGCGATCGGCGATCAGATCGCCAGAGGAAAGCAGAAGCGCTGCATCGCGGATGAATTCGCCCATCATCGCCTTGCGGTCTCTTTCTTCATCTCTTTCCTAATGCCATCCAACCGCGCGGCGGGCGGCGATGGCCGGCTTGTGATGGTCCATTAACTCACTGTCTTAATTAAGCATTTACGACGCCCCGGGAAAGCGTGCGCCGGCGCACCGACAAATGTTCATCGTGAGTTCAAGTCGATGCTCGATTAAATGGGCATGAGACGGGTTCAGTCCGTAGGCTCGGATAGAGGCAGCGAACTGTCTCACAGCTGTACGGCCCGCAGGTGGGAACTGCCGGGATTATCTGAGAATTTTGCCTTCAAGGCGGGCTTGAGTTTGGCCGGCCGTGAATCAGAGGAGAGAGCAATGTCGCCTTTCATGAAGAAGCTGGTTGCCAGCAGTCTGGTGGCCGCCACGCTCAGCATTGGCGTTGTCTCGTCATCCACGCCGGCCATGGCTTTCCATGGCGGTTGGGGCGGCGGCGGCTGGCATGGCGGCGGCGGTTGGCACGGCGGCGGCTGGCACGGTGGTGGTTGGGGCGGTGGCTGGCGCGGCGGCGGTTGGGGCGGTGGTTGGCGCCGCGGCTATTATGGCGGTTATGGTGGTGGCTGGGGCTGGGGCGCGGCCGGTCTGATCGGCGGTCTCGCGCTCGGCAGCGCGCTCGCCTATCCTTATTATTACGGCTACGGCTACCCCTGCGGCTATTATTACGGCTATTACCATTGCCGGCCCTATTACGGATATCCGTATTATTATCCTTACTAAAATCCGCGTAGCCGGAGCCTGAATCGGGCAATGAGATCAAGGGCAAGCCGCGTGGTAGCGGCTTGCCTACCGGCGCACCAAAATTCCCCGTCTTTTTTGCAAGACTTCTTTTTTGTTTCTGCGTCATGCAACCCGGCGGCAACCGCGGAGTTGGCGCATGTGCGTTTGCGCACCGACCCCCTGGTCCCCCGCCTTATTGTTTAATTGCGGCGTAAGGATTGAGTGGAGGGGCAGACTATGCAGTCGTCTCGGCAAATCCTCGATGGTGGCGTTATGCGGTCGATGGTGGTTGGCATTGGTCTGTCGTGCCTTGCAGCCGCGTTGGTGTTCGGCTCGCCGATTTTCGGTTCGCCGATGCGCGCCGATCTCGGCTATCGCAGTCTTCCAACCGAAAAGACAAGCTACGCCCCGCTGGCGCAGGGACCCTCCGTCGCTCTGAGTCGCGATGGCGATGACGAATGCGTCCGCGCGACGAAGGTCGTGACCACTGCGCAGGGCCCCTATGGCGGCCTTTACGTGCCGCGCGGAATGGCCTGCGAATAGACAAGGCCGCCACGCTTTTCGGGACCTTCGCGCATGCCTATCTTGAGGGGATGCAAGCCGGTCTCCTGACGCTAAAACCCGCTGGGCTCTATTGCGCGGCGGGCGATTTTTTTATCGATCCGCTGCGGCCGGTCGGGCGCGCAATCATCACCCACGCACATGCCGATCACGCCCGCGCAGGGCACGCGCAAGTGCTCGCGACGGCAGAGACACTGGCGCTCATGGCGGTGCGCTACGGCGAAAATTTTGCCGGCGCCACGCAGTCCGTGGCCTATGGCGAAACGCTCGGCGTCGGCGGCGTTGCCGTCAGCTTCCATCCCGCCGGCCATGTCCTCGGCTCGGCGCAAATCCAGCTCGAACGCGGCGGCGCCCGCACGGTGATTTCCGGCGATTACAAGCGCGAGGCCGACCCGACCTGCGCCCGTTTCACGCCGCTTGTCTGCGACACGTTCATCAGCGAAGCAACCTTCGGACTGCCGGTTTTCCGCCATGCCAAGACCGCCGCCGAAATCGACAAGCTTCTTGCCTCGCAGCGGCTCTTTCCCGAACGGACGCATCTCGTCGGCGTCTACGCGCTTGGCAAGGCGCAACGCGTGATCGCGCTGCTGCGCGCCGCGGGCTATGACCGGCCGGTCTATATCCATGGTGCGCTCGAGAAAATCACCGCCTATTACCAGGAAGCGGGAATCGCGCTGGGCGATGTGCGCCGGGCGACCGGCGCAGGCGATCTGCCGGGCGAAATCGTTCTTTGTCCGCCGACCGCCCTCAACGATCTTTGGAGCCGAAAATTTGCCGAGCCGCTGACGGCCTTCGCCTCCGGTTGGATGCGGGTGCGAGCGCATGCCCGCCAACGCGGCATTGAATTGCCGCTCGTCATCTCCGATCACGCCGATTGGGATGGACTCTGTGCGACGATCCAAGAAACCAACTGCGAAACATTGCTGGTCACGCACGGCGAACCGGACGCCTTAGTTCATTGCTTCCGCCAGCGCGGCCTCAACGCTGAGCCGCTGCACATTCTCGGCTACGGCGACGAAGAGGCGGACGCGCCGCCCGAGACCGGCGCGTGAACCGTTTCGCGGCCCTCCTCGACCGCTTGGCCTACGAGCCGTCGCGACTCGGCAAATTGCGGCTGATGACGGATTATTTCCGCCAGGTCGGCGATCCCGACCGGGGCTTCGGGCTCGCCGCGCTGACGGGCGCCCTGAGTTTCCGCCTCGCCAAGCCGGCGCTCATCCGCATGCTGATTTATGAGCGCGTCGATCCGGTCCTGTTCGATCTCTCCTATGATTTCGTCGGCGATCTGTCGGAAACCGTCGCGCTGCTCTGGCCGGGCAAAGCCGACGAAACGGCCGCGCCGCCGCCGGGGCTCGCCGAAGTGATCGAAACGCTGGAAAGCGCAAGCAAACTCGATCTGCCGCGCGTCTTGGCGCGGCTGCTCGATGCGCTCGACGAGACTGGCCGCTGGGCGCTCCTCAAACTCATCACCGGGGCCTTGCGCGTGGGGGTTTCGGCACGGCTCGCCAAACAGGCAGTGGCCGAACTCGGCGGGTATAGCGCCAACGACATCGAAGATCTTTGGCATGGACTGGCGCCGCCCTATCTCGATCTTTTCGCCTGGCTCGAAGGCCGCGAGGCGCGGCCCGATCCGGCCGATCCGGCGCGCTTCTGCCCGGCGATGCTCGCCCATGCCGTCACCGAAAAAGAGCTGGCGGCTTTGACGCCGGCCGATTTCGCCGCGGAATGGAAATGGGACGGGATCCGGGTCCAGGCGGCTGTCGGCCGCGGGCCGCGGGGAAAAATCATTCGGCTTTACTCCCGCACCGGCGAAGAGATTTCCGCTGCCTTTCCGGACCTGGTCGACAGGCTCGGGCGGGCGGCGTCCGAATCCTTCTCTCTCGACGGCGAATTGCTGATCGTGCGCGACGGCCGCGTGCAGGCTTTTGGCGTGCTGCAGCAGCGGCTCAACCGCAAACAGGTAACCGCCGCCCTCCTAAGCGATTTCCCGGCACATATCCGCGCCTACGACCTGCTCGCCTTGGACGGCGAGGACCTGCGCGCCCTGCCCTTCGCCGAGCGGCGGCAAAAACTCGAAGCCTTCGTCGCCGCCGCCCGCGTCGAACGCCTTGATCTGTCGCCGGAGATCGCGTTCGCATCGTGGGATTTTCTCGCCGCCGCCCGGCACGACCCGGCAAGCGCCGGCGCCGGCGCCGATTGGGCCGCCATCGAAGGCGTCATGCTCAAGCGGCGGGATTCGATCTATGTGCCCGGCCGGCCGAAAGGCCTTTGGTATAAATGGAAGCGCGATCCCTTCGCCGTCGACGCGGTGCTTATGTATGCGCAGCGCGGCCACGGCAAGCGCTCGTCGTTCTATTCCGATTTCACCTTCGGCGTCTGGCGCGCCGCGACCGGCGGCGATGAACTGGTGCCCGTCGGCAAGGCGTATTTCGGCTTCACCGACGAGGAGTTGCGGCTTCTCGACCGCTATGTGCGCAATCACACAACCAATCGTTTCGGCCCGGTGCGCGAAGTCGCCTACGGGAAAGACGACGGGCTCGTGCTCGAAATCGCCTTCGAGGGGCTGAACCGCTCCAGCCGCCACAAGTCCGGCGTCGCCATGCGCTTTCCCCGTATCAACCGTATCCGCTGGGACAAGCCGGCGCGGGAGGCGGACCGCCTGGAGACGCTCGAACGCCTGATCATCGCATGAACCGTGCGACCGTGGCGCAAAAGGCATGTCACATGAAGCCGGCGCGACGGCAAAAAGCAAGAGTCTCACTTCGGCAACGCAATCGTCATAAAGGCGAGCACGCGTCTTGCGCGCTTGACACGGCGGGATGAACGCCTCGGCGTTTTGCACCGCGCTGCGTTTTCGGAGCGTCTTTTGCCGCTCAATCAAGTTCTATGCGATTCAACGTTTTAAAGGCAAAGCGCCGGAACGCGTTCAAAATCGGTATCGGTTCGGTCGCTTCTTCACGTTTCACTTCGATGCAAGGACGATGCGAGGAAGCTTCACCGCGCACGGCTTCAACATATGGTTAGATTTCCTTTGAATCATTGGGTTACACCGCCGGCGCGCTACACGATAACGCAAGCCGCAGCGGCCACGCGGCATTGCCATGAAATTTTCGTGACACGATTTTCTTGCGAGGCGTTAGTTCTATGTTAGAGTTTCTTCCGTGGCCGGGCGCACCGACTGCACCAATGCTTCGAGCGAACCTCGAGCGCGTTTTTTCCTAAGTGACAGCGATTTTTCTGCGTAGTTTTGCGCATGAAAGTCGCGTCGGAGAGAGCCGTAAGGAAAGTTTGCAAAGAGTATTTGCGTGCCGCGGGAAGGGGCTTAGAGTAGCGCTCAGCTTAACTCACCAGTCGCGTATGAACTGCTTGGGCTTCGAAATTTCGATTTCGAAGATGGGGGATTTTTGGCTATGACAAGGGCTGTTGTTGCTCGACAAAATTCTTGCGGCAGATCTTCAGCGTATCGTTTTCGCACGGACGGGGATTTTACCCGCTACCGAGCGCTGTTGGTGCGTTGAGCAGCGCCGGCGAGCGCGATAATAGACGGCCCTTGAGCCCGCAAACGTCTCGCTAAGCGCCAGTTGAATTTCACTTTTCTGCAGAAGGCTTCTGCAACGGTGCTTTGCGCCGACGGACCTCTATTCTCTGAGATGAAAGCCGATGCTAAACCCACGCCGAACTGAATCCAACGAAGACGCTTCGTCATCGAAAACCAATATGAAAGATTCATGGGCTGCGATCTGCCGCCGGCTGAAGGCGGAGCTTGGCGAGGCGACCTATAGCTCCTGGTTTCTGCGCCTTGAATTGGCGCAGCTTGCGGGCGATGTCGCCTATCTCTCGGTACCGACGAAATTCTTGAAAATGTGGATCCAGACGCATTATGCGGCGCGGATTCTCGCAGCGATCGGCGGCGAATTCCCGGCGGTAAAACAGGTCGTCATCACGGTCCGGTCCTCGACCCGCGTCCCGGTCGGCAGCAACGCGCAGCCGCGCCTCGACCATGAGGAATCTCACGACGCCGGGACTTTCGAAGCGTCGCAGCCGCGCGGCCATGGCAATGAGCCGGCACGCGCCGGAGCGCCCAAAGAAAAGGACGTAAAAACGACGGCGCGCGGACACGGCGAGACGGAAACTCTCGGCGGCTCGCCGCTCGACCGGCGGTTGAATTTCGCGACCTTCATCGTCGGCCGCTCCAACCAGCTCGCCTATGCTTCGGCACAGGACATCGCCTCGGCAGCGCCAGGCGAGGCGGTGCGCTTCAATCCGCTCTATATCCACGCCTCCGTCGGTCTTGGCAAAACCCATCTGCTGCAGGCCATCGCCCATGCCGCAGCCGGGCAGCGGCGCCGGGTCATCTATCTGACGGCCGAGAAATTCATGCACAGTTTCGCCAGCGCCTTGGAGGCCGCGACGGCGATCTCGTTCAAGGAGAAATTGCGGGCGATCGATCTTCTCGTGATCGACGATGTGCAATTCCTGCGCGGCAAATCGATCCAGCAGGAGTTCTGCCACACGCTCAACGCACTCATCGACGCGCGCCGCCAGATCGTCATTGCCGCCGATCGGCCGCCGGGCGAACTGGAAGCCCTCGAGGAGCGGGTTCGTTCGCGGCTCGCCGGCGGCCTCTGTGTCGAGATGGGCGCGCTCGACGAGCCGCTGCGGCTCAGGATGCTCGAAGCCCGCGTCGCCGCAGCGAAAGTGTTGCACCCGCAGTTCGAATTGTCCCCCGCGGTGCTGGCCTATGTGGCGAGCGTCATTCAGACGAACGGCCGCGATCTCGACGGCGCCGTCAACCGGCTCGTCGCGCATGCCTCCTTGAACCGCGCACCGCTGAGCCTCGAGGCGGCCGAACGGGCGATCCAGGACTTGATCCGCCCGCGCGAGCCGAAAAAGGTCAAGATCGAGGATATTCAGAAGCTCGTCGCCAGCCATTACAACGTGACGAAGGCAGATATTCTCTCCGCTCGGCGCACCGCCAATGTGGTGCGCCCCCGCCAGATCGCCATGTTCCTGGCCAAGACGCTGACGCCGCGCTCGCTGCCGGAGATCGGCCGGCGCTTCGGCGGCCGCGATCACACCACGGTCCTCCATGCCGTGCGCAAGATCGAATCCCTCGTCGGCACCGACGGCCGCCTCTCGGAAGAGATCGAGCTCTTGAAGCGGATGTTGACCGAGAACTGATTTCCGCCGCGCCGGCACCGAGCGTGTGGCATGGGCAAAGGGCGCGGAAAGAGGTAAAGCCGGAGCATGGGTGCTACGGCGATTCGCATTCTCGGCATCGACCCCGGCCTGCGCAACATGGGCTGGGGCATCATCGATTACGCCGGATCGCGCCTCTCCTACGTGGCGAGCGGCTCGATCCATTCGAATAGCCGCGACGAACTGGGTGTGCGCCTGCGCCGTCTGCACGAGGGGCTCGCCCGTGTCATCGACCTGCATGCCCCGCAGGAAGCCGCGGTCGAAGAGACCTTCGTCAATCGCGACCCGCAATCGGCCCTGAAGCTCGGCCAGGCGCGCGGCATTGCGCTGGTTGTCCCGGCACTCGCCGGCCTGCCCGTCGCCGAATATGCCGCCAATCTCATCAAGAAAACAGTCACCGGCACGGGCCATGCCGAAAAGGCGCAGATCGCCCTGATGGTACGAATGCTGTTGCCGAAATGCGCTGCCTTCGACCCACAGGGGCTCGCCGCCGATGCGGCCGATGCGCTCGCCATCGCCATCACCCATGCGCATCATTGCAAGACAGCGGTGGTGCGCCGGGCATGATCGGCAAGCTGCGCGGCACGATCGACTCGATCGGAGAGGATTTCCTGATCCTCGACGTAAACGGGGTCGGCTATGTCGTGCATGGCTCGACGCGAACCCTGCAAAGCCTGCCGCAGGCCGGCGCTGGCGCGACGCTCGCCATCGAAACGCAGGTGCGCGAGGATTCGATCCGGCTCTATGGCTTTCTCAGCGAAGGCGAGCGCGATTGGTTTCGTCTCTTGCAGACCGTGCAAGGCGTCGGTGCGAAAGTCGCCTTGGCGCTGCTCGGCATGTTGAGCGCCGACGAACTCGGCTTGGCCATTGCGCGTCAGGATAAGTCGGCGCTGGCGCGCACGCCGGGTGTCGGTCCGCGATTGGCGGCGCGGCTCGTCGCGGAATTGAAGGACAAGGCGCCGGCTTCGTTCGGCGTACCGTCGCTTGCCGGCGCTACGGCTGCAGCCCTCGGCGCGGCTGAGACGCCGGCTATCGAGGACGCGATCGCCGCGCTGATCAATCTCGATTACAGCCGCCAGCAGGCGACCAATGCGATTGCGGCCGCGCGCGCAGAACTCGGCGAAAATGCCGAGGCGGCGGCGCTGATCCGCCGCGGCCTGCGCGAACTCTCGCGCTAAAGCATCGACTTTTTCGCGCGGCATATTACATAGAGGCGATGTTTTCCGAGAGCGAAGTCGAGCGCTATGCGCGCCATCTGATCCTGCGCGATATCGGCGGTCCTGGCCAACAGAAATTGAAGGCTGCGCGCGTTCTCGTCGTCGGCGCCGGCGGCCTCGGCACGCCGGTCATCCAATATCTTGCTGCGGCCGGCGTTGGCGAGATCGGCATCGTCGACGACGATGTCGTCTCGCTGTCCAACCTGCAAAGACAGGTGATTTATACGACGCAGGATATCGGCAAGCGCAAGGCCGATTGCGCCGCCGTTGCCGCGCATCGCCTCAATCCGCACGTGAAGCTCACACCGATCGCTTCCCGTATCGACGCGGCGAACGCGCGCGCGCGCGTCTCGGGCTGGGACATCGTCGCCGACGGCTCCGACAATTTCGCCACCCGCTACGCCGTCTCCGACGCCTGTTTCTACGAGCAGCGGCCGCTCGTCACCGCCGCGATCGGCACGTTCGATGGCTCGCTGACGACGCTGCGGCCCTTCGAAAACGCCGCATCCGGAGCGCCGAATCCGACCTATCGCTGTCTTTTTCCCGAACCGCCGCCGCCAGGCACGGTGCCGAGCTGCGAAGAGGCCGGGGTCATCGGCGCGTTGGCCGGCGCGCTCGGCAGCCTGACGGCGCATGAAATCATCCGCGAGATCGTCGGCTTCGGCGAAGGGCTCGTCGGCCGTCTGCTGCTTGTCGATCTGGCGCAGATGCGCTTTGAGACAATCGCTTATGGCTGGGACGAGGCCAACCCGCTCAACGGCTCTGCGGTCAAGCTAAAGCCCGTTACCCAACCTAGCGAAGCCGATCCGCCCCTTTGAGCTCCAGGCATTCCCGCCAGGGTGGACCGGGTTTGTTAATCTTTCGCAATTGTTTAAGCCAAATACCCCTTACGATGTGGAACCAAGTTTCCTTCAAAGCATAGGCTAGGGGGAGATTGGGCAAATCGTAGCCTTGGCCGCAGACTCGGGATCCGTGGACGCAAACAGGTCGCCGCTTGAATGGACACCAGTCGAAAACTGCTGATTGTCGATCGTGATCCGCTCTCGCGCGAATTGAAGGTCGAGCTTTTGGAGCGAACGGATCTGCGCCTGACCGCCGTCGAGACGGGGCGCGAGGCGTTACGCTGTCTCGATGCGGAAGCGTTCGACCTCATCATTGTCAATGACGACGCCGCGGAAGGCGACGAGAGCGCCTTCTATCAAAGCATCAAGGAGCGGAGTCCATCGACAGCAGTGCTGCGCATGGCGCATGCGGCGAGTGCCAAAAGCACTCCCGCGATCGATGCAGCGATCGATGGGTTTCTTCTCGATCCGTTCGAACCGTCGGAACTCATGACGCTGGTGCGCTCGCTTCTGCGCCTCAATCGCGCGCGCCTTGCGTTGCGCGACGCCGAAGCGCGCCTGCAACTCGTCCAGGACACCGGCGGCCTTGCCGTCGTCGATTGCGATCTTGTCACGCGGCGTGCGCTATGGTCGGAAAAATTCGCGCAGATCTTTGCCCTGCCCCCGAACACATCGGAAAAGCGGCTGCGCTTCGGGATGATCCTCAATGTCGTGCATCCCGACGATCGCGTCGCTTTGACGAAGGAATACCGGCGCCTGATCCGCGAAGGCGGTCAATTCGAACGCGAATTCCGCGTCCGCCGCGCCGACGACGGCGCGACCCGCTGGATCAGCGCCCGCGGCAGCTTCTTTCGCGCTGACGGCGAGATCCAGCGCATCCTTTGCCTTTGCTCGGATATTACCGGGCGCAAGCGCGGCGAATTGCGTAATGCGCAGCTCGCGGCCATTGTCGCTTCGTCCATCGACGCTATCGTCAGCGTCGATTTCGATGACGTCATTCGCACCTGGAATTATGGCGCCGAGCAATTGTTCGGCTATCCCGCCAAAGATGTCATCGGCAAAAGCGCCCAATTCATCGTGCCGGACGAACTGATGGAGGAGCGATCCACGATGATGCAACGGCTGATGAACGGCGAAGCGGTCGAATATCAGACGCGCCGTCTCGACCGGGACGGACGCTCGTTGGACGTCTGGATCAGGGGTGCGCCGGTACGCAGCGTCGAGGGCAATCTGTTCGGCGCCTCGCTCATCATCCGCGACATCACGGCGCAAAAACAGCGCGAAGAACACGTGCATTTCCTGATGCGCGAACTGACGCACCGCTCGAAAAATCTGCTCGCCGTCATTCAGGCGATGGCACGTCAATCCTTATCGCTGCAGACGGATCCGAAGGATTTCGTCGGCCGGTTCAGCGAACGCTTGTCGAGCCTCGCCGGCTCCCACGATCTGCTCTCAATCGACGATTGGGCCGGCGCCTCGCTGACGCAATTGATCCGCTCGCAGCTTCAGCATTTCGGCGATCTCATCGATACGCGCATTCTGATTCAGGGTCGCGACGTCATCTTGCAGCCCGAAGCGGCGCAGAACATCGGCATCGTGCTGCACGAGCTTTCGACCAATGCGGCGAAGTTCGGCGCGCTCTCGGTCGAGGCCGGCATCGTGGTCGTCTCATGGTCGATCGTCGATGATGGCGGCGAACCGCGCATGCGGCTCAACTGGCGCGAGGAGCACGGGCCGCCGGTGCAGGCTCCGGATCATCGCGGTTTCGGGCGCATGGTGATGGAGCGCATCGCCGGCCAGGCGCTCGGCGGTCAATCCAAGGCGACGTTCGCGCCGGAGGGCGTTATTTGGGAACTGGACGTTCCGGCAAAATCCGTCGTGCGCGAGAAGGCAGTCGAACCGACAGGTTAAAGCGCATGCCGGCCTAGACCTCGCGCAATGCGCCACCGCGATTATTCACACCTTGCGCGGCTCGGCCTGTTCCTCGCTCTGATCGCTCCGGCGGCATTCTAAGCGCGCGGCTGAAAGCGTCGCAGCCGCATCGCATTGCCGACGACGAAGAGCGATGAGAAGGCCATCGCGGCCGCCGCCAGCATGGGCGAGAGAAGAATATGGCCGAAACCGTAGAGCGCGCCGGCCGCGACCGGGATCAGGATCACATTGTAAGCCAAGGCCCAGAACAGATTCTGGCTGATGTTGCGCAATGTCGCGCGGCTGAGATCGATGGCACTGGCGACCGTGCCGAGATCGTCGCGCATCATCACGACGTCGGCGGTTTCGATGGCGATATCCGTGCCCGTGCCGACCGCCAATCCGACATCGGCTGCGGCGAGTGCCGGGGCGTCGTTGATGCCGTCGCCGACGAAGGCGATTTTGCCGCCCTGCGGGCGCAAATCCTTGACCGCCGCCGCTTTGCCTTCGGGAAGGACCTCCGCCTCCACCCTGTCGATGCCGAGCGCGCGGCCGACGGCCTCAGCCGTCGCCTTGCGATCGCCACTGACCATCGCAACGCTGAGGCCATCCTTCTTCAGGGCTGCGATGGCCGCTTGTGCGGAGGGTTTGACGGGATCGGCCACGGCAAGGATCGCCGCGGCGCGCTGGCCAAGCGCGACGAAGAGCGGCGATTTCCCTGCCTCGCTCAATGTGGCCGCGGCCGCATCGAATATCGAGACATCGACGCCGAGCTTCGCCATGAACCGCGCCGAACCGATCGCTATCGCCTGGCTATCGACGGCGGCGGTGACGCCGAAGCCGGGCGTCGCCTGAAAATCCACGGCTTTGGGAACGGCGAGGCCGCGCGCCTTCGCCGCCGCCACCAAAGCCTTGCCGAGCGGATGTTCCGACAAGGCTTCGACCGCGGCCGCCGCGGCCACGATTTTATCGGCATCGAAACCCGCCGCGACTTCGATATCGGTCAGGGCCGGATGGCCCTCGGTCAACGTGCCGGTCTTGTCGAAGGCGATGACGCTCACGTCGCGCAAAGTCTGCAAGGCCGTCGCATCGCGGAAGAGAATGCCGAGCTGTGCGCTGCGGCCGGTCGCGACCATCACCGAAACGGGGGTTGCGAGACCCATCGCACAGGGACATGCGACGATGAGCACTGCGACCATATTGACGAGCGCGTAGGCGATCGAGGGACGCGGCCCGAAGGCGAACCATAAAACGAACGTCAGCAGCGCCACGGCAATGACCGCCGGCACGAACCAGCCCGTTACTCTGTCTGCGAGCGCCTGGACCGGGAGTTTTGCGCCCTGCGCTTCACCGACCATGTGGACAATGCGCGCCAGCACGGTATCGGCGCCGACTTTGGTGACGCGGATCGTCAGGCTGCCGTTGCTATTGACCGTGCCGCCGAAAACCTGCGCGCCGAGCGCTTTGTTGACCGGCTGCGACTCGCCGGTGAGCATGGATTCATCGACCAGCGATGCGCCGTCGATGACCTCGCCATCGAGCGGCACGCGGTCGCCGGGGCGGATCAGCAGAATATCGCCCGGCACGATCGTGTCGAGCTTGACTTCTACCGGCGCGCCGTCGCGCAGCACGGTCGCGGTATCGGGTGCAAGCCGCAGCAGGTGTTCGATCGCCGAGCCCGCCTCGCGGCGGGCATGCGCCTCCATGTAGCGGCCAAGAAGAACGAGCGTTGCGATGACGGCGGCAGCTTCGAAATAGACGTTCGCCGTGCCCGCCGGGAAGACTTGCGGCAGGAAGGTCGCGACGATCGAATAGGTCCAGGCGGCGAATGTGCCGAGCGCAACGAGCGAATTCATCTCCGGCGCGCCGCGCAGCAGGGCGGGGATACCCGTCTTGAAGAACACCCTGCCCGGCCCGAAAAGCACGACCGTCGTCAGCAGCGCCTGCGTCACCCGCCAGGGGAAGATGCCGAGATTAGTACGGATGAAATCGTCGAGCGCCGGAACCATGTCCGGTACCATCGCCATCAGCAGGACCGGCACGGTGAGCACGATCGCCAGAATGAGCTCGTCGCGGCGCGGGCCGCCGTGATGCATATGATCCGTGCTGTCCGGTGCACCGTCCATGTCATGGTGCGAATGGCCGGGAATGACCGGAACGTCGGGCCGCGCCGAATAGCCGGCTCTTTCGACCGCCTTGGTCAGGTCATCGACGGTTGCGGACCCCGGTGTGACGACGACCCGGGCGGTTTCGCGCGCCAAATTGACATTGGCCGATTCGACGCCGGGCACGCGGGACAAAGCTTTCTCGACATGACTGACGCAGGAGGCGCACGTCATGCCCTCGATCTTCAGGTTTACGCTCGTTTTAGGGCTTGTATCTGACGCGCTAATAGACATGTTGCAAATATCGGCCGCGGCGTCGTGCCGCGCAAGGGGCTGCCAGTTTCGGAGGAGGTGCAATGCAACTTTATAAGGTTCCTAAAATGAATTGTGACGGCTGTGTGAGAACGATCGAAGGCGCGGTGAAATCCCTCGATCCGGGCGCCAAGGTTTCCTGCGATCTCGCGGCGCGCGAGGTTGCCGTCGATACGCGCACGCTGCCGAAGCTTGTCGCCGAAGCGTTGGCGGCTGTAGGTTACGAGAGCACTTTGCTCGAAGCCTAAATGGCGTAATCGTGTCGACCTGGGACCCTCAGCTCTATTTGCGCTATGGCGATGAGCGCACCCGCGCGGCGCGCGATCTTTTGGCGCAGGTCCCGGTCGGCGATGCGCGTCTCGTCTATGATCTCGGCTGCGGCCCGGGCAATTCGACCGAGCTTCTCATGCGGCGCTTTCCGGGCGCCGAGATCGTCGGGATCGATAGCTCCGAGGAGATGCTGGCGCGGGCGCGCGCCAGTCTGCCGGGGGTCGATTTCCAAACCGCGGATCTGCAGCAGTGGCGGCCGGAGCGGCCGGCGGATTTGCTCTTCGCCAATGCCGTGTTCCAATGGATTCCCGGACATCTCGACGTTTTCGAGACCCTGCTCAAGGCCTTGCCGTCTGGCGGCGTGCTGGCCGTCCAGATGCCCGACAATCTGGGCGAGCCGGCCAAAATCCTGATGCGCACCGTGGCCGAGAATGGCCCCTGGGCGGAAAAGCTCGCCCGTGTCCGCGAGGCCCGCAAGCTTCTGCCTGCGCCGGAGGTCTATTACGACCGGCTGCGGCCGCTGTGCCGGAGCTTCGACCTTTGGCATACGATTTATCATCACGTTTTGGAGACTCCGGCCGCGATCGTCGAATGGATGATGGGCTCGGGCCTGCGCCCCTATCTCGCCTTGCTCGATGCGGCCGAAAAAAGGGCCTATCTCGACGCCTATAGCGCCGCGGTCGCGTTGGCCTATCCGCCGCGCGCCGATGGCCGTGTTGTGCTGCACTTCCCGCGCTTCTTCTTCATCGCCGTCCGCGGCTGAGCGGCCTTTCGTCCGACAGCGCGCTTCTTGCATTGCACCAATGGGCGGCTTAGGAATGCCGCGCCCCCACGACAAAAGAGGCAGCCGGAGGATGAACAAGCTCTACCCCGACGCGCGGAGCGCGCTCGCCGACGTCCTCAAGGACGGCATGACGCTGATGGCCGGCGGCTTCGGCCTGTGCGGCATTCCGACGAGCCTGATCCAAGCCATTCACGACCTCGGCGCCAAGGACCTGACCGTCATCTCCAACAATGCCGGTGTCGATGGCGTCGGCCTCGGCATCCTGCTCGAGACGAAACAGATCCGGAAGATGGTTTCGTCCTACGTCGGCGAGAACAAGCTTTTTGCCGAGCAATATCTGTCCGGCGCGCTGGAGCTCGAATTCAATCCGCAAGGCACGCTCGCCGAGCGCATTCGTGCCGGCGGCGCCGGCATCCCCGCCTTTTATACCAAGACCGGCGTCGGCACGATCATCGCCGAAGGCAAGGAGCACAAGGACTTCGACGGCGAGACCTATGTGATGGAGCGCGGCCTCATCGCCGACATTTCCCTCGTCCATGCGTTCAAGGCCGATACCGAAGGCAATCTGGTCTTCCGCAAGACGGCGCGGAATTTCAATCCGATGATGGCGACGGCGGGCAAATTGACCATTGCCGAGGTCGAGCATCTCGTCGAAGCGGGCGACATCGACCCGGACGACATCCATACGCCGGGCATTTTCGTGCAGCGGATCGTCTATGCGCCGAACCCGGCAAAGCCGATCGAAAAACGCACGACGCGCCCGCGCGGCGCAGCTTGAGGAGACGATCATGGCCTGGACACGCGACCAGATGGCCGAACGCGCCGCGAAGGAATTGCGCGACGGCTTCTATGTGAACCTCGGCATCGGCATTCCCACTCTTGTCGCCAATTTCATTCCGCCTGGCATGGATGTGCAATTGCAGAGCGAGAACGGCATGCTGGGCATGGGTCCCTTCCCTTATGAAGGCGAGGAGGATCCTGATCTCATCAATGCCGGCAAGCAGACGATCACCCAATTGCCGACGACGAGCTATTTTTCCTCGGCCGACAGTTTCGCCATGATCCGCGGCGGCCATATCGATCTTGCCATTCTCGGCGCGATGGAAGTTGCCGAAAACGGCGATCTCGCCAATTGGATGATTCCCGGCAAGATGGTGAAGGGCATGGGCGGCGCGATGGATCTCGTCGCTGGCGTCAAGCGCGTCGTCGTCGTCATGGAACATACCGCCAAGGGCGAGCCGAAACTCTTGCATCATTGCACGCTGCCGCTCACCGGCTCCGGCGTCGTCGACCTCATCATCACCGATCTCGGCGTCTTCACCGTCGACAAGACGGGAGGCACCGGCCTGACGCTGATCGAGCTCGCGCCTGGCGTCAGCGTGGAAGACATCCGTCAGAAAACCGAGGCCAATCTGAAAATCGACCCGGAACTCGGCTCGCAGGCCGCTTGACGGCCCGCCGAGCCCCAAAAACGCGGGCTTTGGCTTAATCGCGCCGAAAGCTTTTCGCCGCATGCTGGCGATCGGATTTACGGCGCCTCTGATGCTGCGTTTTGCCCTCACTCTTCTGGCCGTCGTCATCGCTGCGACACTTGCCCTCGGCCCTATGCTCAACGGCAGACTGGCGGTCAACCTGCTACGCCCGGCCCCTGCCGTGGTTGAAGAGCCGCCGGCCACGGCCCTCGCGGCAGCGCCTGCGAGCCGGGGGAGCCAGAGCCTCGACACAGTCGAAATCGCGCCCGACGCCGCCGGCAATTATCTCACCGATATCGACATCGACGGGCGGACGATCCAGGTCGTCGTCGACACCGGCGCGACCTATCTGTCGCTGACGAGCGAGGACGCCGATGCGCTCGGCATCAATCTCGCCCCGGCCGACTTCCGCTACCGGACGATGACCGCGAACGGCATCGGCACGGCGGCCAAGGTGCATCTCAACGCGCTGCGGATCGCCAATATCGAAATCGACGATGTCGATGCCTTGGTCATGCAGCCCGGCGCGCTGGGCCGCAGCCTGCTCGGCATGAGCGCGCTGAGCCGCCTCGGCGGCGTCCATATTTCCGATGGCAGGCTTATCCTGCAGCGCTAGATCACGATGATTTCGGATCGAATCGACCCGAAATCATAAACGTGATCGATTCTCATCATTTAGAGCGGGATTTTTGCGAAAAACCGCGGACACTTTTTCGCATCCCGCTCTAGGTCGGGCCTCGCGCGACGCGGTAGTGACTGGAAATTCAGGCAGCACGCGCCGCGAGCGGGTGCTTCATGCTATCCGATCGCTGGATGATTTCGTCGATCGTCGGCTCGCCGGTAATGGCTCGCTCGAGCGCCAGCTTGGTCGCTTCGTAATTCCAATCTTGAATCTTCTTGTCGTCGTTCGCGTCCCACTCGATGAAAACACCGACGCAGATGAAGATGTCATTGACCTCCGCCTTGGGGATGAGCCCCTTCTTCACCGTATCGATAACGGCCCGCGCGACAGCGGTCTGCGCCGGGCCGAACAATTGCGTCGCCTGTTTGGCGTCCTTGATCTGAACTTTGTTGAACATCACCGTTGCCGGCTTTGCCGGCAGGTTTGGCGCGACGAGAGCGAGGAGCGCATTATCGCCGATTTTCTGATTGGTCAGCGCGTTGCAGAACGCGGCCTCGGCCGGGCTGCCGCGCGGCCCGATCAGAAGATCGATATGGGCGACCTCCTTGCCGTCGCCGACCAGCGCTTCGCCGAACATCACACGGTCGATCTTTGACTTGCTCATTTGATCCTCCAATCCAAAACGACCTGGTGTAAACGCCGAAAGCCGCTCTTCGGATCCGGCGCCTTGATGCCGCTCGATTTATTTGATTGGAAACGGAGCCCCTGCGCGGCGCATGCGACGCAATTTTGCGCAAGCTTGGCGCTGAAGCGGCGGGAATTCTTTATCGGTCGCCTCGGCTAAATCGGCTTGCTCTCCGCCCGGCCCGCTCATAACGTCCCGCCCGCAAAGATATTCGCGGCTTCACAGAGGATTTTGCATGTTTCCGAAACCAGAGCCCGCGCTCAAGCCCAATACTTATGCTTATGAATGCACGCCGATGGTGAAGCCGACGGGCTTTCGCGAATATGACGCGCGCTGGCTTTTCGAAAAGGAAATCAACCTGATGGGCGTCGAGGCGTTGGGCCTCGGCCTGGGGACGCTTTTGCACGAGTTCGGCGTGCGGCCGGAGATTGTCACCGGACACGATTTCCGCAGCTATTCATCGTCGATCAAGCTCGCGCTGGTGACCGGCCTGGTGGCCGCCGGCATCAAGGTCCACGACATCGGTCTGGCGCTCTCGCCAATGGCTTATTTCGCCCAATTCGACCTCGACGTGCCGGCCGTCGCGATGGTGACCGCCTCGCATAACGACAACGGCTGGACGGGCGTCAAAATGGGGTCGCAGCGGCCAGTGACCTTCGGGCCGGACGAAATGACCCGGCTGAAGGAAATCGTCCTTGGCGGCACCTATCGCTATGCTGAGGGTGGCAGCTATCGCTATGTGCCGAACTTCTCGGCGCGCTATATCGCCGATCTCGTGAACCGGCCGAAGCTCAAGCGCAAACTGAAAGTCGTCGCCGCCTGCGGCAACGGCACCGCAGGCGCCTTCGCGCCGCAGGTTCTGGAAAAACTCGGTTGCGAGGTCGTGCCGCTCGATACCGAGCTCGACTATACCTTCCCGCATTACAATCCCAATCCCGAAGACATGAAAATGCTGCATGCGATGGCCGACAAGGTGCGCGAGGTTGGCGCCGATGTCGGGCTCGGTTTCGACGGCGACGGCGACCGCTGCGGCGTCGTCGATAATCACGGCGAGGAGATTTTCGCCGACAAGATCGGCGTGATGCTGGCGCGGGATTTGTCGAAGCTTCATCCCGGCGCGACCTTCGTCGTCGATGTGAAATCGACCGGACTTTTCCTCACCGATCCGGTGCTGCAGGCCAATGGCGTCAAGGCGGATTATTGGAAGACCGGACATTCCTATATCAAGCGCCGCGTCACCGACCTGAACGCGCTCGCCGGATTCGAGAAATCCGGGCATTTCTTTTTCAATGCGCCGGTCGGGCGCGGCTACGACGACGGGCTGTTGACCGCGATCCACGTGCTCGAAATGCTCGACCGCAATCCCGGTCAGTCAATGGCCGATCTTTATGCCGATCTGCCGAAGACCTGGGGCTCGCCCACCATGGCGCCGCACTGCGACGACGAGTGCAAATATGGAATCGTCGATGAGGTCGTCGCCGCCTTCCGCGACATGCAGGCCAGGGGCGAACCGGTCGGCGGACAAAAAATCCGCGACCTCGTGACCGTGAACGGTGTGCGGGTCGTGACCGAAGACGGCACCTGGGGCCTGGTGCGCGCCTCGTCGAACAAGCCGGAACTGGTCGTCGTCGTCGAAAGCCCCGTGTCAGAGGCGCGGTTGCACGAGATGTTCAAGGCCGTCGACGCCGTGCTGCGGCGCCATCCCGAAGTCGGTGCCTATAATCAGACGATCTAGACCATATGATTTCGGATCGACTCGACCCGAAATCATGACCGTGATCGATCAGCGGTTGGAGCGGGATTGTTTGCGAAAAACCGCTGACACTTTTTCGCATCCCGCATTAGATCGCGATGATTTCGGATCGAAATCGATCCGAAATCATAAACGCGATCGATTCTCATAATGTAGAGCGGGATTTTTCGCGAAAAACCGCTGACACTTTTTCGCATCCCGCATTAGATCGCGATGATTTCGGATCGAAATCGATCCGAAATCATAAACGCGATCGATTCTCATAATGTAGAGCGGGATTTTTCGCGAAAAACCGCTGACACTTTTTCGCATCCCGCTCTAAGGACGCGCTATTTGCCCAGCGCGTCGGAATTGTGCTCCTGAATTTGCGCCGTCACGTCGCTGAAGAACTTTTTGTCGTCGCCAAGAACCGCGGTCGGCTGGCAGCGCGGCGCGCATGTATAGGATTGACGGTCCATACCGCGCTGGACCACCAGCATCTTGCTGTTGCCGACGACCAGAATATTGGAATTGGTCACCACCTTGCCGGCGGCATCGAGAGTGATGAGATTGGTCTCGCCGAAGCCCTTGCCGGTGACAACCATCGCATTGCCGGTCTTCAGCAACGTCACATCGGCGATCATTGGATTGCCGATGATGAGCGTACGCACATTGGAGGGAATCGGGACGAGTTGCGCCTGATCCACCGTGACGGTCAGCGTGCCTTCGGCGAAGGCCGACAACCCCGACGCAAAAGACACGCAAAGAGCCGCAGCCGCCACGCTAAGGCGCCAAAGCTTCGATATTTGCGGACCCATCGGCTGCCCTTCGCGAACACAAACTCTGCTTCGGACTTCACTCCGAAATAGTGAATTTTTGCTAAACCGCGGCGCCGCGCAAAGACGCAAACAGACCTTTTTGACGCGAACGCGCCGTGGCGATTCCGCCCATTTCAACCCTTGGCGGGGCCGCGCAAATACTTGACGGGTCATTTAAATCCGGCACGGCGCCGGGGACTTCGCCGAGCGCAAATGATTTTGGCGGCACCTCCACACTCATTAAGAACTCGATAATTTCAAGCGTCCGAAAAGCCGCCGTGGCTTAAGCGGTTTTGAGCAAAAGCCGCTTATGCTCCGACCATTCCGCCACCAAGCAGGAATAAATTTTTGAAAACTCGCGAAGAGGAAGCAACCATGAGCAATATTTTGGCCCGTTTCGCCAAGGACGAGTCCGGTGCGACGGCTATCGAATATGGTCTGATCGCCGGCTTGATCGCCGTCGTGATCATCAGCGCGATTTCGTCGGTCGGCACGAGGTTGGTCACCAAGTTCAACGCCGTCGCCAACAACTTGACCTAAATCGGTCGGCGAACGACTTATCTGCGGCCCGGCCTCACATGAACGGCGCGGGCCGCAGATCCTCGGCGCCGTGCGGCGCCTTCTCGCACGGATATTCCGTGCAGATTTTTTCTCGGCGGACCCGCCTGCCGGCCATGCGCCAATTTGAGACGCTTTGCGTGCGACCGGTCGGGGCTCGCTAGCGCGGCGCCCGGGTTCAAAGCCGTTAACGTCCGGTAAACGCAACCCCGTTAATCTTTAAGCCGCATGCGGGACGCCCCGCCGCCACAGGCCGGACCATGATCTTCGCCACGCTCGTCTTGTTCCCCGCTCTTATGGCCTATGCCGCCTTTTCCGATCTCTTCACCATGACGATTTCGAATTTCGTCTCGCTGGCGCTGATCGTGATCTTTTTCGTTTTGGCTCTTGCGCTGGCCATGCCGGTTGAGGACATCGAGTTGCACACCGCCGCCGGGGCGATGGTTCTCCTCATTACCTTTTTCATGTTCGCGCGCGGCTGGATCGGCGGCGGCGATGCCAAACTCGCGGCGGCAACCGCGCTCTGGTTCGGCTTTGATCATCTCGCCGACTATAGCCTTTATGCTGCGGTGCTCGGCGGCGTTTTGACGCTTTCCATTCTCGTTTTGCGTCGCTACCCTTTACCGCCCGTGCTGCTCGGCCAGACGTGGCTCGCACGGCTGCACGACAAAGCCAATGGCGTGCCTTATGGCATCGCATTAGCGGTCGCCGGTCTCGTGCTTTATCCCGAAACGGCGATCTGGGCCTCCGCCGTCGCGCGCTAGCGAACTGAGCTTAGCTGTCTTACCGCGGCGCAACCATGCGCAATTGGAGAGGTTTGGTTAACCTTAATTTGACGTTTGCATGGTCGTATTCGAGGTGGGTTCAAACATCCGCGTCGATTGGTTCAGCATATGAAAACTGCCCGCCTCGTCATCCTTGGCTCCGCCGCGCTCGCCGGCGTTGGGGCGTTTTTCATGTTCCTGAGCGGCCCGAAGTCCCCGGCGCCCATTAAGATCGCCGTGCCGGCGCCGCCGCCGGCGATGGATCAGGTTCTTGTCGCCGGCCAGGACATCCCATTCGGCAATATGATCGAGCAAGGCGATTTGCGTTGGCAGAGCTGGCCGAAAAACGGCGCGCCGCCCGATTCGATCGTGCAGGCAAAAGACCCCGGCGCGATCAACGAATTCACCGGCTGGCTCGTCCGCAGCCATCTGAGCGAAGGCGAGCCTGTCTATCGCGACCGTCTCATCCAGCCCGGCAAGGCCGGCTTCATGGCGGCGCTGCTCCCCTCCGGCATGCGCGCCGTGGCCATTGCCATCGAGCCGCAAGGCGGCACGACGGCCGGCAATTTCATTCTTCCCGGCGACCATGTCGATGTGATCCACACGTTCAAGGATGACGATGTGGCGCGCGCCGATGGCGGCGATGGCATGGTCAGCGAAACGATCCTGCACAATGTCCGCGTGCTGGCGATCGGCGAAAGCATTCAAAAGCCCGGCAAAGAGCCGGTGATCGGCGGCTCCAACGCGACCCTCGAACTGACGCCGCGCCAGGTTGAGCAGATCATTCTCGCACAACGCGTCGGCCAGCTTTCCCTCAGCTTACGCAGCATGTCCGATTCGAGCACGACCGCCAGCGGCGATGCACCCGACAAGGACACGAATTACACAATCGTTCGTTTCGGTATCCCGGCTCCCGGCCGCGTGCGTTGAGTTGAAGGCGGACACAAAACAGTCTCAAGGAATTCTTCGCATGAAACGCCGCGTTTCGACTTTCGTTTGCGGATTGTCCGCAGCGCTTATCCTGCTCGCCCCGGTCAAGGACCTATGCGCGCAGTCGCGGATGCAGATCGAGGACGGCAGCGATGCCGCCTATACGCGGCGCATTTCGATGGGCGTCGGCAAGTCGGTCATCGTCGATCTGCCGCAGGATGCGTCCGAAATCTTCGTCGGCAATCCGAAAGTCGCCAATGCCATCGTCCGCTCGGCGCGCAAGCTCTATGTGATCGGCCTCGACAATGGCCAGACGACCGTTTTCGCCATGGATAAGGAAGGTCACCAGATCGCTGCGCTGCAGATCAGCATCGGCCGGGACGTCGGTGAATTGCAGCAGATTTTGCGGGCGGCCATGCCGAATTCGAACGTCATTGCCCGTACCGTCAACGACACGATCATCCTTTCGGGCGAGGTCGATTCACCCGAAGAGGCGCAGCGTGCCGACGACATCGCCCAAGGCTTTGTAAAAGAACTCGGCCCCACCGGCGGCGCCGGCTCATCGCAAAACCTCGTCGTCAATTCTCTCGTCATCCGCGGCCGCGATCAGGTCATGCTGAAAGTGACGGTCGCGGAAATTCGCCGCGATGTCGCCAAACAGCTCGGCCTGACCTCGAGCACCTGGGGGCCGTTCACGCAGTACAACCCGTTCGGCATCAACGGCAATATCGCCACATCGCCCACCGGACAGACGAGCGGCATCACGCTTCACAACCCGTCGAACACCGTCTCGGCGACGTTGCAAGCCTTTGAACGGTACGGCGTGACCCGGGTCTTGGCAGAGCCGACCGTGACCGCCGTCTCGGGCGAGACCGCGACCTTCACGGTCGGCGGCGAGTTCCCGATCCCGGGTCCGCCGACGCAATGCCCCGGCGCGACGACGACGGTTTGCTCCGGCGGCGCCGTTTATCAACCCTACGGCGTCAACCTGACCTTCGCGCCGATCGTCATGAGCGAAGGCCGCATTCTTCTGCACCTCTCGACCGAAGTCACCGATATCGATGACACCAAGACGGTCCTTATTCAGGGCGTGCCGACCCCAGGCCTTTTGACACGCAAAAATTCGACCAGCGTCGAACTGCCGTCCGGCGGCTCGATCGCCTCGGCCGGATTGCTCCAGACGGAGATGGCGCAAGTCATCAATGGCTTTCCCGGCCTGATGAACCTGCCGATCCTCGGCACGCTCTTCCGCTCGCGCGACTACCAGAAGCAAGAGACCGAGCTGATGATCATCGTGACGCCCTATCTCGTGCGCCCGACGACGACCGCTGCGCTGGCGCGCCCGGATGACGGCTTCGCCGATTCGACCGATCCGCAAGCCTGGCTGCTGGGCCGCATCAATCGCCTTTATGCCTCGCCGAACAACCCCGAAGCTGTGAAGAATTTCAAAGGCCGCATCGGCTTCATCTTGAACTGAGCCGACAGGGAAACGTGGGACTGACCATGCCAACCTCATTGAAGAAAAAAGCCCAGGCCCGCCGGAACGGCCCCGTCCGCGGCCTCCTGCTCCTGCCGCTCGGCGCTCTGGCGCTGCTCGGCGGATGCGCGACCAATGTCGACCGGATGCGGACTTCATCGATCCCGATGCAGGATTACCGCAACCGCCATCCGATCGTTCTCGCCGAGGCTGCGCAAAAACTCGACATTTTTCCGCCACGCGAGATGCGCGGCCTCGACCGACACACTTACGAACAGGTCGCCCAATATGGCGCGCTCTACCGCGCGACCGGCCAGGGCCCGATCCAGGTCTTCATCCCGGCCGGCGGCTATGGCGCCGCCGATCGCTCGCGGATCGAATGGGTCCGCCGCGCGCTCGCGGCCGGCGGGGCGCGGGCACCGTTGCAGGTCACAAACTATCCGGTCGTCAACGGCGATCTCGCCTCGCCGGTGCGCTTGAGCTTCGTCGGCCTCAAGTCCAAGGTCGCCGATCCCTGCGGCCAATGGCCGGCCGACCTTGCTTCAGGCGGCGGTCTGCAGGGATGGGACAACACGCCCTATTGGAATTACGGCTGCGCCTATCAGAGCATGATCGCGGAACAGGTCGCCGATCCGCGCGATCTCGTCGAGCCGCGCGCCGAGGATCCGGCCGACACCGAAATGCAGGCGCGCGCTATTGCCCAAGTCCGCCAGGGCACCGATCCGACCACGAATTGGAGGGTCAAGAGTACCGACATCAGCAATATCGGAAGCACGCAATGAGTGACGATTTGGACGTCCAGCCCGAGCAGATTGCGCCCATTCCGCGCATTTCGATGCAGGCTTTTTGCGAAACGCCGGAGGTCGCGCAGATCGTCCAATCGGCGATCGGCGATCGGCGGATGGAACGCGCGCACGTCAAGCTTCACATGGGCGGCGCCGCCGCGGCGATCGAAGCCTATCGCTCGGCGCCGACCCCGAACGTCATCTTTCTCGAAACCACGGCCAAGCGCGAAGAGCTCGTCGATTATCTGAACGCGCTGGCTGAATTCTGCGACGCCGGCACCAAAGTCCTGGTGAGCGGACGCATGAACGATATCGTGCTCTACCGCGAACTGATGTCGCGCGGCGTGAGCGAATATCTCGTCGCGCCGTTCACCGTGCTTGATTTCATTCGCACCGTTTCGCGCCTTTACAGCGGCGCCGGCGCGGAGCCCGTCGGCAAGATCGTCGCGTTCGTCGGCGCCAAAGGCGGCGTCGGGGCTTCGACACTCGCCCACAACGTCGCCTGGTCGATCCCGCGCGACTTCGACATCCAGACGGCGCTCGTCGATCTCGACCTCGGCTTCGGCACGGCGGGGCTCGACTTCAATCAGGATCCGCCGCAAGGCATCGCCGAAGCCGTCTTTGCGCCGGACCGGGTCGATTCCAACCTCATCGACCGGCTGCTGTCGCGTTGTGGCGACAAGCTCGGGCTGCTTGCCGCGCCGGCAACGCTCGACCGGATCTACGACTTCCCCGAAACAGCCTTCGACGCCATCATCGATATCCTGCGCGCGTCGACGCCTTGCGTCATCCTCGACATTCCACATGGATGGACCGCCTGGATGCGGCGCGTCATCGTCGGTGCCGACGAGATCGTCCTCGTCGCCGCGCCCGACCTCGCCAATCTGCGCAACGCCAAGAGCCTGCTCGATACGATCCGTGCCGCCCGGCCGAACGATGCCAAACCCAAGCTGATCCTGAATTTCGTCGGCGTGCCCAAGCGGCCGGAAATCGCTGCTTCCGATTTCGCCAAGGCAGTCGATCTCGACCCGATGGGCCTCATCGGTTTCGAGCCGAAGCTTTTCGGCACGGCCGCCAACAATGGCCAGATGATCGCCGAGGTCGAACCGGCCAGCAAAATTAACGAGACGATCCTGGAATTAGCGCGCGCCGTGACCGGCCGGGCGGAAATCCGCAAGGCCAGAAAGAATTTGCTCGAGCCATTCAAGTTGAAGCTGGGCTTGAGCCGGGCCTCGTGACCGCCGTCAGGCGGCCAAATGCGCATATTTCGTAGGGATTTTTTTAGGCTTGCGCGATTTGCTAGGCGCAAGGTGCGGCAGGTTTGCGTGATCGCCTTCCAGGCACCCGCGAAAGAGGAGTAAGGCATGTTCGGAAAGCGGTCGCCCGCAAGCGAAAGCGCGCCCGTGCGCGCGCCGGCACCGGCGGCCACAGTCACGAATTTCCGCACCGTGTCCGAGAGCATACGCAAGACTGCGCCGGTCACCATCGATCCGCCGACCGCCGCCCCGCCGCCGCCCGCCGAAGCCCGGCGCTCGGACGAATATTACGTCACCAAGAGCATGATCTTCGGCGCCCTGATCGAGGGCATCGACCTGTCGCAACTGGCCCGGCTCGACGCCGAGAGCGCGCGCGAGGAAATCCGCGACATCGTCAACGAGATCATCGCGATCAAGAACATCGTGATGTCTATTTCCGAGCAGGAAGACCTGCTCAACGACATCTGCAATGACGTCCTGGGCTATGGCCCGCTCGAGCCTTTGCTGGCGCGCGACGAGATCGCCGACATCATGGTCAATGGCGCGACGCAGACTTTCATCGAAGTCGGCGGCAAGATCCAGCTCACCAACGTTCGCTTCCGCGACAATGCGCAGCTCATGAACATCTGCCAGCGGATGGTGAGCCAAGTGGGACGCCGGGTCGACGAAGCCTCGCCGATCTGCGACGCCCGCCTCGCCGACGGCTCCCGCGTCAACGTCATCGCGCCGCCCCTCGCCATCGACGGGCCGGTGCTGACGATCCGCAAATTCCGCAAGGACAAGCTGACACTCGAACAGCTCATTCGCTTCGGTTGCGTCTCGCCCGAGGGCGGCGAAATCCTGAAGATCATCGGCCGCGTCCGCTGCAATGTCCTGATTTCCGGCGGCACCGGCTCCGGCAAGACGACGCTGCTCAACTGCCTCACCCATTATATTGACGACGGCGAACGCATTATCACCTGCGAGGACGCCGCCGAACTGCAATTGCAGCAGCAGCATGTGGTGCGGCTCGAAACCCGGCCGCCGAACCTCGAGGGCAGCGGCGCCGTGACGATGCGCGATCTCGTCCGCAACTGCCTGCGTATGCGCCCCGAGCGGATCATCGTCGGTGAGGTCCGCGGCCCGGAAGCGTTCGACCTGCTCCAGGCGATGAACACCGGCCACGACGGCTCGATGGGCACCGTGCACGCCAACTCGCCGCGCGAAGCGCTCAGCCGTATCGAATCGATGATCACCATGGGCGGCTTTGCGCTGCCGGCGCGCACGGTGCGCGAAATGCTCGTCTCGTCGATCGACGTCATCATCCAGACGGCGCGCTTGCGCGACGGCTCGCGCCGCGTCACCCACATCACCGAGATCATGGGGCTCGAAGGCGATGTCGTCACGACCCAAGATCTGCTCGTCTATGAAATCGACGGCGAAGACGCCTCCGGCCGTATCAAGGGCCAGCACCGCTCGACCGGCATCGGCCGGCCGCGGTTTTGGGAACGCGCTCGTTATTTCGGCGAGGAAGTGCGGCTCGCCGCGGCGCTCGACGCCAGCGAAAAGAACAGCGCATGACCGCCATGCGCCATACCGCGATGCGAGGCTAAATCATGCCCATTCACGCCCTGCTCTCGGCTCTGTTGGCGACGATCGCGGTCGGCGGCTTCGGCTTCGTCTTCGTCTATCCGCTGCTCAGCGGCGAACGCCAAGCCGAAAAACGCCAGGCGGTCTTCTCGGCCCCTGCCCGCAGCAGGCCAATCGACAGACAGCCCGATGCCACGGCGCGGCGCAAGCAGATCGCCGATAGTCTGAAAGAGATCGAGCGCCGCAACGCCCGCAAACGCGCGAGCCTCGATACACGGATCACCCGCGCCGGTTTGCGTATGTCGCGGCAGGTTTTCTTCGTCTATTCCGCACTCTCCGGTCTTCTGCTCGGATTTTTGTTTTTTGCCTTGACCCACAAGCCCTATCTGGCCGCCGCCGCGGCTTTGGCCGGCAGCTTCGGCCTGCCGATTTGGGCGCTCGACTTTCTCGCCAAGCGGCGACTGCGGAAATTCGTCAATCTGTTTCCGGACTCGATCGACATCATCGTGCGCGGCGTCAAGGCCGGCCTGCCGCTCGGCGACTGCCTGCGCATCATCGCCGCCGAAGTCGACGAACCGGTGCGCAGCGAGTTCCGCCAGGTGGTCGAATCGGCGACCATGGGCTTATCGATTTCGGAGGCCTGCGAGCGTCTCGCCCAACAAGTGCCAATCACCGAGACGAGCTTTTTTTCCATTGTCATCAACATCCAACAAAAGGCCGGCGGCAATCTCTCCGAGGCTTTGTCGAACCTCTCCGGCGTGTTGCGCGATCGCAAGATGATGGAGGGTAAGATCAAGGCCTTTTCGTCCGAAGCGAAAGCCTCGGCGATGATCATCGCCTCGCTGCCCTTTATCGTCGCCGGCCTCGTCTATCTGACGAGCCCCAGCTACATCTCTCTGCTGTGGACGAAGCCGGTCGGCCAAATCGTCCTGGCTGCGAGCGCGATCTGGATGGCAATCGGCATTTTCATCATGCGCAAAATGGTCAATTTCGACTATTGATGCAAAAGCAACCGATAGGCGAACCGGCATGGACGATCTGATTGAATTTCTGCTGAACCGACAGACGATTTTGGCGGCTCTCGTCGCGATCGCGACTTTCGCCACGATCCTCACGCTTGCCATGTCGCTGTTTGACTCCGACAAGCTCGGCCGGCGCATGAAGGTCATCGCCTCGGAACGCGAGCGCATCCGCGCGCGCGAGCGTGAACGGCTGAACGAGTCGAAGATCAGCCTGCGCCAGCAGCCCAAAGCCTATATGAAGAACATCGTCGATCGGTTCAATTTATCGTCTTGGCTCGGTACTGACCAGGCGAAGAAGCAGATGATCATGGCGGGCTTCCGCGGCCCCCAGGCGGAAGTCGGGTTCCTCTTCTTCCGTCTCGTGACGCCGATCGGACTGTTCGTCTTCGCGCTTCTTTATCTGTTCTTTTTAAGCAATTTCGGCTGGCCGACGATGATGAAAATCGGCGCGGCCATCGCCGCCACCTATCTCGGGCTGAAAGCCCCGGAAATCTATATCAGCAATACGATCGCCAAGCGGCAGAAGTCGATGTCGAGAGCGGTGCCCGATGCGCTCGACCTGATGCTCATCTGCGTCGAATCCGGCATGTCGATCGAGCTTGCCTTCCGCAAGGTCGCGCAGGAAGTCGGCGCTCAATCCATACCGCTCGCCGAGGAATTGACGCTGACGACCGCTGAGCTCTCGTATCTGTCCGACAGGCGCCAAGCGTTTGAAAATCTCGCCGCCCGGACCGGCGTCGAGTCGCTGAAGCAAATCTCGACCGTTCTGACCCAGGCGGAGCGCTACGGCACCCCCCTCGGTCAGGCGCTGCGCGTCGTCGCCAACGAAAGCCGGCAGAGGCGGATGAACGAGGCGGAAAAGAAAGCCGCGGCTTTGCCGCCGAAGCTCACCGTTCCGATGATCGTGTTCTTCTTGCCGGTGCTCTTTGCGGTGATCATCACGCCGGCCATGATCCAAGTCACGGCGACGATGCACTGATGCGAGGATCTGCCGCGCCGGTCTGGCAGCAAACCCGTCTCAGTCGGCGGCACCGACCTGGGTCGGGCGCAGGTCTTCCGGTGGGGTTTTATTGAGCCGCGCGTAATGACGGACCCGATGCGGGGCGGCTGCGGCGAGTTTCGGCTTGTCGTAGCTGCGGATCTGATTCCACGTGTCCGATTGTGCGATCATCTCTTTGATCGAAGCAACGTTCTCCGCCGCGTCGACCGGCGACAAATCCTCCTGCGCGACGCCCTGCGCCGCATCGAACTTGCCTTCGAGGGCAAGCACCAGTGCGAGGTTCTGCCGCACGCGCGTATCGGCGCCGGGCTGGGCCGCGGCGAGCCGCATGGTCTCTTCCGCCAACGGCAATTGTCGTGACAACGCGTAGGAAAGACCGAGGTTCGACAAAACTTCCGGCTGGTTCGGCGCAATCTTCAGCGCGGCGCGATAATAGGCTTGTGCCTGATCGTGATCGCCAAGCTGATCTTCGACGACGCCCTGCGCCGAAAGGATCGACCAGTTCGGCTGGTCGGGCGTATGCGCCTCGGGCAAGATGGTCTCGGCTTCGCGCAGCCGTCCGTCCTCGGCCAGCGCCTTGCCATAAGCGCCGAGCACTTGCATATCCTTAGGATATTTGGCGGCGAGCCGCTGCGCCACGGCCACAGCCTGATCGTAGCGTCCGCTGGCGCGTAGCGCGCGCGCGTAAGCCATGGCGGTATGTTTGTCGTAGGGCTGCGCGTCATAACGCTGACCGAGATCCTCGGTATAGCGTTGAAGCTGGGCCGGCGAATTTGGCGGCACCGAATCCTGGCCGATCGAGCCGGTGATGTCGTCGCTGATATTATGGCAGCCGGCGAGGCAGAGCGCCGCGATGAGGAGCGCGGCCGGCGCCACGGCGCTCTTGAGCCATGCCCGAGATGGCCTCGCAGGGATGGCACAGCGCCTCGCGGTGCAAGACATGCGCATGGATTGACCCTCATTTCCAACTGACGTTAGAAATAAAAAGTTAACCCTAATAAACTGTTAAACGACCTGTTTGCGGCTTTAATCGGCTGCATGGACATGCCGCTTCGCTTAAAGTTTGTGTTGAAGGAGATGTTTGAATGGCTTTTTACGAGAGGCCCTCGCCGGCCGATGCGGTGCCGATCAGGTTCGTGACGCAGGAGTCCTGGTCGGAGATCAAGGCCGCCTTGCCGGCGCCAGCGGCGCACTTTGCCGCCAGTTCGAAATTCGAACCGACTCCCGGCCAGCACCTCGTGATTCCCGATGCGGAAGGGCGGCTCGGCCACGTGCTCTTCGGACTTGAGGGTAAGTCGACACCTCATCGCGATGCCTTTTTGCCCGGCAAGCTCACCGCGGTACTGCCGCCCGCGGTCTATCGCTTCGCCAACGCACCGCACGATACGGCGCTCGCGGTTCTAGCCTGGGCGCTCGCATCCTATCGCTTCGATAAATACAAAAAAAAGAAGCAGCACGATCAAGCGCAGCTCGTGCCGCCCGCCGACATCGACCTGGCGCGGATCAAGACTCTCGCCGCCGGCGTGACGCTTGGCCGTGATCTCATCAATACACCCGCCAACGACCTCGACCCCGATGCGCTCGAAGCGGCGGCTGTGATGCTTGCGGCGCAATTCGGTGCCGAAGCCGCGATCACGCTCGGCGACGCGCTGCGCGAAGAAAATTTTCCGCTGATCCATGCCGTCGGCCGCGCTGCGGCGAAGGCGCCCCGGCTCGTCGATTTTTCCTGGGGCCCGGAAGCGGCGCCGAAAGTCACGCTTGTCGGCAAAGGCGTCTGCTTCGACACCGGCGGCCTCGACATCAAGCCGTCGAGCGGCATGATCCTCATGAAAAAGGACATGGGCGGCGCGGCGACGGCCCTGGCATTGGCGCATTTCATCATGGATCGGGGCCTGCCAGTGCGGCTGCGGGTTCTGCTGCCGATCGTGGAGAATGCCATCTCGGCCAGCGCGATGCGGCCGAGCGACATCTATCCGAGCCGCAAAGGCCTCAGCGTCGAGGTCGGCAATACCGATGCCGAAGGCAGACTGATCCTCGCCGACGCCCTGGCGCTTGCCGATGAGGAGGCGCCCGACTTGCTCTTCGATTTCGCGACGCTGACCGGCGCCGCGCGCGTCGCGCTGGGCCCCGACCTGCCGCCGTTCTACACGCAGGACGACCGGCTCGCCGCCGAGATCGAAAAATCGGCGAAGGCCGCCAACGATCCGGTCTGGCGGCTGCCGCTCTGGGCGCCTTACGACAAACTGATCGACAGCAAGCTGGCCGATGTGAACAACAGCGGCAACAGCAGCTTCGCCGGATCGATCACAGCAGCTTTGTTCCTCAAACGCTTCGTCGAGAAGAGCAAAAGCTGGACGCATTTCGATCTCTATGCCTGGACGCCGAACGCAAAACCGGCGCGGCCGGAGGGCGGCGAAATTCAAGTCGCGCGTCTCCTCTTCGATCTTCTCGAAGCCCGTTACGGAGCACACGCGTGATCGCTTTCGATCCCCGGCTGACCCCGGCGCGGCCCGATCTCGCCGCCGCGCAGCTGCGTGGCAGCGTCGAGGCTTCGCACTTTGTCGAAGGCCGGCCGATGCGCCTGCGCACCGAGACCGCCGACCTGCGCCGCGTGCCGGCGCTCGACGCGCCGATCGATACGCAAGTTCTCTTCGGCGAAGACGTCATGCTTTATGAGGAGCACGAAGGCTGGGCTTGGGTACAGCTCGCAGCCGACCATTATGTCGGCTATCTGTCGCGCGAAGCATTGGCCGAAGGACCCGCCGCGCCGACGCATCGCGTCGGCGTCAACCGCACCTTTATCTATCCGGCGGCAAACATGAAGCTGCCGGCGCAAGCTGCATTGCCACGTGGCGCAGCAGTGCAGATCACCGACATGGCGGGTGATTTCGCTCGGCTTGCAGAAGGCGGCTTCGTTTTTGCCGCGCATCTCATGCCGCTTGCCGAGGCGGCCACCGACTTCGTTACGATCGCAGAGACTTTGCTCGGCAGCCCCTATCTCTGGGGCGGCAAGACCAGCCTCGGCATCGATTGCTCGGGCCTGGTGCAGATCGCGCTTGCCGCTGCGGGCCACGCTGCGCCGCGTGACACGGATTTGCAGGAGGCGGCCTTGGGCCGTGCGTTACCGGCGGACGATGGGCTCGCCCATCTCAACCGCGGGGACCTCGTCTTCTGGAAGGGTCACGTCGGCATCATGCGCGATGCGGCTACGCTCGTGCATGCCAACGGCCACCATATGCTCGTCGCCGCGGAGCCTTTGGCGCAAGCGCGCGCGCGTAACCGCCAAAAAGGCGCCGGCGAGATCACGTCGATCAAACGGCTCTGACCGGCTCGCTGTCGAGCGTCTCGCGATCGAAAGCCTCGGGTAGAAGCGCGGCGAAACGGATGCTCTTGCGCACGCCATCGGGACCGGCGCTGTGAACCATCGCGTCTTCCGTCGCGAATTCGGCGATGCGTTGACGGCAGGCGCCACAAGGCAAGATGCCGCGGTCGCAATCCGCAATCACCAGAACATCGGCAATCTGCCGGCCGCCTGCGGCGACCATCGCGGCAATCGCGCCGGTTTCGGCGCAACAGCCGGCGGGATAAGCGGCATTCTCGACATTGGCGCCGGCGAAGACGTCCCCGGAGGGCGTCTGAACGGCGGCGCCAACCGCAAAATGCGAATAAGGCGCATAGGCATTTTCGCGCGCCGCGAGTGCCGCTGCGAAAAGCTTGTCGAGGGCGGCTTTCGAGATCTTGTTTTCGGTGTTCATATCCGTCGGCTTCGTAGAGCTGGAACCCGGCTAGATATAATCGCCCGAACCCGCCGAAAACTAGTTCCGATATGAGAAAATCCCGGCCGCCTGCTCGGGCGGAATTGTGTAGAGCGGGATCACTCTGATCGGCCGATGCGGCTGCGGCATCATGGTTGCGGCCCGTTGCACGGCCGGGGCGCGCGATTCCGCAGCCGCTTCGTTCGGCACGACCCGCAACGCCGCCATGGAGAGGGCGGACAAAACCAAGGCCAAGGCCGCGATCTGCTGCTGGCGGCGGCGTTCACGCCGAAGCAGTGGATTGTTGCTCTGGGGATAGCGGCGACTTGGATAAAGGGCTTCGATGGCCATAGGGGAAACCTTTGGGGGAGGTTCGGTGCGGGCGACCAAAACCCTGTCGTCACCGGCATTTCTGTGCTTTTGCGCACGTACGGCGAGCCGGTCGAGGCCGCGTCCGCGGCGACAAACCCCGGCGCGTCTGCTAGCCTGCGCCCGGCGCAAGGGAGAGGTCATGGACGGGCAAAACTCCGCACGGGTGACTGTGGAAATCAATTTCCCCAATGGCGGCACATTCGGGCGTGAGGAAATCGAGCTCGTCAACGCTATCCGCACGCAGCGCTCGATCATCGGCGCGAGCCGGGCGCTCGGCCTCTCCTACCGCAAATGCTGGCTGATCGTGGATGCGTTGAACCGGACTTTCGAAAGCCCGGTCGTTGCGACTTATCCGGGGCGGCGCGGCGGCGGCGCGGAAATCACCGCCTTCGGCGAACGGCTTGTCGCGCTTTATCTGTCAATCGAGCGGCACGCCGGCACTGCGGCGAAAAAATCGCTCGACGAAATTACGGCGTCTCTTGATTGGAGCTTCGACCCGAAGGCCAGGAGCGCGGTTGCGGAGCGCGATCTGGCCTGACGCCACGCCCCGAAATCGCCACCGCCTTGATCATCGCCCAGGCTTTAAGTCCTGGCACGAGCGCGAGCCGCACGACCGATTCGCGCGTGATGAGCGAATGCAGCCGCGTCTTGCCGAGGCTGAACGTGGCCCGCACATAGGGCGGTGTCAGATATTCGATCTCGTCGATGGCGCCCGGCAGCCGGTTGGTGATCGAAACATCCATCGGCCGCGATAGGGCGATCGAGACATCGCGCGCATCGATCTTCACGACCACGCTGCTGCCGAGCGGCAGATCGACCAGGGGCAAGCGCAGTTCGCCATCGTCGAAGAGCAGACTGGTCAGCGCCAGGTCGGGATCATGGCTGAGGATGCGGGCGAAGACCGTCGTTTCGAGCTGCGGGGCGCTGGGGGGCGCCGTCTCGTCATTGGCGGGGAGAGTTTGCATCGGTCCGCGATCCATCGCGCAGTCTTCGCGCGCCGCGGCGTTGGCGTCAATTCACCGCCCAGGCGCGGCGAAATAGCCCTTTTGCCAAAGATAGCGCGCCAGCATGACGAGGCAGATGGCAACGATCAGCGGCCGGATCAGCCGCGCCCCGCCGCGGATCATGGCATGCGAGCCGGCGATGGCGCCGAGCACCTGCCCGACGATCATCACCGCGCCATAGGCCCAGACGACTTTGCCGGCCAGGAGGAACAGGGTTAAGGCCCCGAGATTGCTCCCGAAATTGAGTACTTTGGCAAGCGCCGTGGCTTTGAGCAGGGGCTCGCCGCGCAACGCGACGCCGGCCAAGGCGAAGAAGGACCCGGTGCCCGGCCCGAGAAAGCCGTCATAGAAGCCGATCCCCGGTACCGCCGCGCCGAAATAGGCCTTGGGGCCGAGGCGCGCCGCGCCGCCGATCTCGGCCGCCGTCGGCGCGAATAAGAAATAGAGCGCGATCCCGGTGAGCACCACTGGAATGGCGAGGTCGAGCGCGCCAGCCTGGGCGATGCGCACCGTCAGCGCCCCTAAAAGGCCGCCGGCGAAGGCCGCAACAAAGCCCGCCTCGATCTCGCCGCGAAAAATCTGGCCTTTCCGCAGCAAGGTGGCCGCCGCCGAGAACGTTCCGAAACTCCCCTGCAATTTGTTGGTGGCGAGCACCTGCAGCGGCGGCAGGCCGGTCAGAAGCAGGAGCGGCACGGTGATGAGCCCGCCGCCGCCGGCGAGGGTGTCGACGAAGCCGGCGACCGCCGCCCCCGCCGCGAGGACCGCGAGCGTTTCGAAATGCAACAAAATGCCCCCGCTCCGGCCGCCAGAGCCCCAGTTTCCAAATCAATTCGATTCGTATATGGGATGCTGCAATTGCGAAAGGCCGCCCCATATATTGGGGGCAGCCGGCCTTTTGGCGGCCCGTAACTCCCGTAGAGACAAGAGTGTCACACCCATGCGCGATCCTGCCGCGACGCGGCGCGCGCGTTGAACGCTGGATTTGAACTGCATGAACCTGCGCAATATCGCCATCATCGCCCACGTCGACCACGGCAAGACGACGCTCGTCGACCGTCTGCTGCAGCAATCCGGCGCCTTTCGCGAAAATCAGCGCGTCGCCGAGCGCGTGATGGATTCGAACGACCTGGAAAAGGAGCGCGGCATCACCATCATGGCCAAGGTGACCTCGGTCGCCTGGAAAGATGCGCGGATCAATATCGTCGACACCCCCGGCCACGCCGATTTCGGCGGCGAGGTGGAGCGTATCCTGTCGATGGTCGATGGAGCCATTGTGCTTGTCGATGCGTCCGAAGGGCCGATGCCGCAGACCAAATTCGTCGTCGGCAAGGCGCTGAAGATCGGGCTGAAGCCGATTGTCGCCATCAACAAGGTCGACCGGCCGGATGCGCGCGTGAACGAAGTCATCAACGAGGTCTTCGATCTTTTCGCGGCGCTCGACGCGACCGACGAACAGCTCGATTTCCCGATCCTCTATGGCTCCGGCAAAATGGGCTGGATGGCGGAAAGCCCCGACGGTCCGCAGGAAGGCATGGCGCCGCTGTTTGATCTCGTGCTGCGGCACGTGCCGCCGCCGAAAGTCGAGGACGGCAGCTTCCGCATGCTCGGCACACTGCTCGAAGCCAATCCCTATCTCGGCCGGCTTGTGACGGGCCGCGTCTTCGCCGGCAGCGTCAAGCCAAACCAGGCGGTCAAAGTGCTCGACCGCAAGGGCAATGTTGTCGAGCAGGGCCGAGTCTCGAAGATCCTGGCCTTCCGCGGCATCGAACGTACCCCGATCGAGGAGGCGGAAGCCGGTGACATCGTCGCCATCGCCGGGCTCGAAAAGTTCAACGTCGCCGATACGCTCGGTGCGCCGGACGTGACCGAACCGCTGCAGGCGCAGCCGATCGATCCGCCGACGCTGTCGATGACTTTTCTCGTCAACGATTCGCCGCTTGCCGGCACGGAGGGCGACAAAGTCACAAGCCGCGTCATCCGCGCCCGATTGATGAAAGAGGCCGAAGGCAATGTCGCCCTGCGCGTCGAGGATTCGCCGGGCGGCGAATCCTTCATCGTCTCGGGCCGCGGCGAGTTGCAGCTCGCAATCCTGATCGAGACGATGCGCCGTGAAGGCTTTGAGCTCGGCGTGTCGCGGCCGAAGGTCGTGCTGCAGAAGGACGAATCGGGCCAGCTTCTCGAACCGGTCGAGGAAGTCGTCATCGACGTCGACGAGGAGCATTCCGGCGTCGTCGTGCAGAAAATGGCCGAGCGCAAGGCCGAGATGATCGAGATGAAGCCGTCCGGCGGCAATCGACTGCGGCTCGTTTTCTACGCACCGACGCGCGGCCTCATCGGCTACCAGAGCGAATTGATGACCGATACGCGCGGCACAGCGATCCTGAACCGGCTGTTCCACGCCTATGCGCCCTACCGGGGCGAGATTGCCGGCCGCCGCAACGGCGTGCTGGTCTCAAACGACCAGGGCGAGGCGGTCGCCTATGCGATGTGGAAGCTCGAAGACCGCGGCCCGATGATGATCGAGCCGGGACAGAAGGTCTATCGCGGCATGATCGTCGGCGAGCATACCCGCGACAACGATCTCGAGATCAACGTCCTCAAAGGCAAGCAGCTCACCAATATCCGCGCCGCCGGCAAGGACGAAGCGGTGCGCCTCACCCCGCCGATCAAAATGCCGCTCGAGCGGGCGCTGGCCTATATCGAGGACGAGGAGCTTGTCGAAGTGACGCCGAAGTCGATCCGCCTGCGCAAGGCGATCCTCGACCCGACGGAACGCAAGCGCGCCGAGCGGACCAAGGAAAGCGCCTGATCCGTCAGGCGCCCGTCAGGCCGTATCCTCCGGGCCGCTCGTCAGCAGCGCGTGCAGCACGGCCGGGTCCTCGGCAAGCCGCAGCCGTTTGGCGATGTCCTGATCGCGGATCCGCCGTGCGATCGACGCCAGCACCGTGACGTAATTGACGACGGAATTTGCCGGAATCAGCAGGAAGAAGATCAGGTCGACCGGCTTTTCGTCGGCCGCCTCGAAGGCGATCGGCCGGCCGAGCCGGGCGAACAGGCCGAAGAAGTGATCAAGCCCATCGATCCGGGCATGCGGCAGCGCAAAACCCTGCCCAAGGCCGGTCGAGCCGAGCTTCTCACGGGCGATGATGGCATTGAAAATCACGTCCTGCGGCAGCCCGAGCGCCGCGCCGGCGCGCCGTGAAAGCTCACGCAAGGCTTGCGTCTTGTCGGTAGCGAAAAGCTGCGGAATGATATTGGACGGTTCGAGAAATTCGCGGATTTCCATTGAGATTGCCTAGCCGAGCCCTGCTCGGCGCCCCGAAGACAAGCGCCCCTCGTTCGTCTGAGCGATACGGCGAGGCTATGGGGCTGGGTTATAGTCCTTTGTCGGAGACGAAGATAGGCCACCGCCGCCGGCGGCGCGCCAAAAGCGGGCGCGGCAGGAAACCGAATCGAGCGCCGAAACCCTTTGGAAAACCGAGCGATCCTCTCCGGAAGGCGGCCGCGACCGGCTAAGAACCGCGCAAAATCTGCCGATTGCACAGGCAACATGGCGCAAGAACTGCCTATTCGTTGCAGGAAAACACCGCCCCCCAGAAAAGCAAGACGAAACAGGGTTCTTGCGTTGATTAGCGCGGACCGGCGTGTAGTTTTGTCACGTTAGAAAATGGGTATCCATTGGGGGCAATAGAAATGGCATTTTCGCGCAGATCTTCATTACTGTCGGCGCTCTGTGCGGGCACGATCCTCGGCGTGACGGGCGGGGTCGCTGCGGCCGCCGATCTGCCGACGACAAAGGCTCCGCCGGCGCCGCCGCCGACTTGGTGGTCGACCGTCACCGTCAACGGTGAAATCGATGCCGGCATCATGGGCAATCCGGATTCCCCGGGCAGCGGCCTCAACTGGGGCCGGGTGTTCGACCAGACCGCCAACGAGCCGATGCTGAATTCGGGCATCCTTACGATCCAACGCGCAACTAGCACGACGGACTATGACGTCGGCTTCGTCCTGCAAGCCAACTTCGGCACGGATGCGCGCTTCCTTCACTATCTCAACGAAGGCGAATTCTGGATCAACTCCAAATACCAGCTCGCGCTCGTCGAGGCCTATCTGCAGGTTCACACGCCCTGGATCACGCCCGGCGGTATCGATTGGAAAATCGGCCAGTGGCCGACGCTCGAAGGCGTCGAGTCCTTCACGGATCCGTCCGCCAACCTGTTCTATTCACACTCCTACATCTTCAACTATCCCGAGCCGTTCGATGACTTCGGCGTCTTGGCGATCACCCATATCAATCCGACCGTCGATATCTACACCGGTATCAGCACCGGCAACCAGACGACGCTTCCCGCGTACACCGGCGACAACAACAGCGCACCGGCCTTCGAAGGCGGCGTCGGCCTGAACAAATTGTTCAATGGTGCCGTCACCGTTATGGCTTCGACGCATATCGGTCCTGAGAATCCGTTCTTCCAGGCCAATACTCCGTTGACGGGGAACAATGCCGCCAACTCGGCGCTGGTTTTCGAAAACGACCTGAACGCCACCTGGACGGTGACGGATAAGCTCACGGCCATCGGCGAAGTCAATTATACCAAGAACGACCTTACCGGCGCCTCGACCTATGGCGCTGTCGGTTACGCCTCCTGGCAAACGCCTTATGATTGGCTGAAGATCAACGGCCGCGCCGAAGTCTTCCGCGACAACGGCAATGCGGCGGGCGGCGGGACCTATGTCTGCGCCTTCCCGGGCAACTTCGATTGGGTCAACGCCATCCACGGCTATCCGAACGGCGAATATTGCGGCCCGCCGACGACCTATTTCGAATTCACCGCCGGCTTGAACATCACGCCGACGCTGCCAGCCTCGATCCCGTTCTTGAAGACCCTCATCTTCCGGCCGGAAGTTCGCTACGACACGTCGCTTAATGGAACCACGCCCTTCAACGTCCCGAACAACTCGACCATCGGCACGAAGAGCGACATGGTCACCATCGGCGGCGACGTCATCTTGAAGTTCTGATCTCGGCACGGGATCGCAACCATCAACGCCGGCCCTCGTGCCGGCGTTTTTATTTGCCCGGATTCTTCTGCACGCGAGTGCCCGGCGGCGCCTTTACTCGGCGGCCTTGCCGAGCCCGCCCAAGGCAATCTCCGTCTGCGCGGCGACCTCGGCCTTATCGAAATCGAGCAGATCGATACGTTCGCCGCTCTTGGCGATCTTGTCGGCGGAGATCACGATGCCGGCGACATCTTCTTGCACCTGGCCGAAATGCGCGCCGAGCTTGCCCACCCTCTGACGCAGCCGCACCACGTCTTCGACGAGCCGGCGCACTTCGATCTGGATCACATGCGCCTGCTCGCGCACCCGCGCGTCGCGGACGAGCGCCTGCATGACCTGCACCGCCATGACGAGCAGCGACGGCGAGACAATGACAATGCGGTTCGTATGCGCCTTCTGAACGACATCCTCGAAATGTTCGGCAAGATCGGCATAAAGCGATTCCGAGGGCACGAAGAGAATGGCGATGTCCTGGGTCTCGCCGGCGATGAAATAACGTTCCTTGATATCGGCTATATGCCGGCCAACGTCGGTGCGCACGCGGGCCGCCGCCACCTTGCGCGCCTCGCCGTCCTGCGCGTCCTTCAAGGCGACGAAGGCTTCGAGCGGAAATTTGGCGTCGAGCACCATGAGCCGCTCGTCCCCCGGCAGGCGGATCACGCAATCGGGCCGGCAGCGGTTCGACAGCGTATGCTGGAACGTATAGGCATTCGCCGGCAGCGCATCGCGGACGATAGCCTCCATACGGCCCTGGCCGAACGCGCCGCGCGCCTGTTTATTGGCGAGAATTTCTTTGAGGCCGATCACCTCCTCGGTCAGCCCCGTCAAGCGCGCCTGTGCGGCATCGATGACAGCCAAGCGCTCGTTTAGCTTGCCGAGGCTTTCGCTTGCGTTGCGCGACTGATCTTCGAGGCTGCGGCCGACGCGTGCGCCGACCGATTCGAGCTGCTCGGCAACAAAGCGCGCCAAATCGGCCTGCCGCGATCCGAGGATCTCGCCCATGCTGCGCAAGCGGCCGGTGACTTCGGCATGCGCGCGGGCGAGTTCGGCAAGCCTCTCCTGGAGATCTGCCTGGCGCGCCGCGGCCTCTGCGGCATCGCGCTGGCGTGCCCGCCGGCCCGACAGTCCGTTGACCACGATCAGCACAATGGCCAGTCCAACAAGCAGGCCTGCAACGTCGAGCGCCGAGACCGGCGCGCCAAAAGCCGTGAAGAGAATCGTGTCCATGCGCTCTTTTAGCAGATCAAAACGCTCATTGGAACGAAGCCGGAACGCGTTTCCTCGGGCGATCCATCGGGCGGGACGCCAGCCCTGCACACAATTTCATCAAACAAAACGTTGCCCTGACTTTTTGCAGTTGCGTTACCGCTCGCTAAGAAAATCCCCTTAAATTTGCGGCGCTGGAGACGCACGCCACAATGACTTCGAAAACGACGCTCGCCGAGCTAAGGCGATTTTACGGTATCGACGACGAATGCGCCGCGATCGTCCGACAGAATCATGATTTTCTGCGGCGGGAATTCACCGCGGCGGTTGACGACTTCTATCGTCTCGCGCCGACCAACCTCGGCGGCCCTTCCTATTTCAGCGACCCGGCCAGCGTCGCGGTGGCACGCAAGAAATATCTCGCCCATTGGGAGATCATGACGCAGGCGCAATTTGGCGAAGATTATGAGGCTTCGCTCGCCGGCATCTATCAGCTGCGCAATGATTTCGGCATTGATTTCCGCCTATCGGCCGGCGGCCGCAGCTTCGTTCTTGCCCGCGTCCTCGAAGCCATTTTGTTGCGGCTGCCGCGTCGACCTTGGGAATTGTTTTCGATGCGCCGGCGCGCCAAACTCCAGCTCGCCTATTTCCGCATCACGATGCTCGATCTGATCGCGACCATGCACGGTTATCTCGAGGCAGGTCAGGACGAACGGCTCAGGACGCTGAACCATCTCGCCAAATCCTTCGAACATGCAGTCGGCAACATCGTCAGCGGCGTCGCCGCAGCGGCGAGCGACCTGCGCGCGACCGCCGATTCGCTGACGCTCTCGGCCGACGAAACCAACAAGCAATCGATGGCCGTCGCCCTCGCCTCGCGCGAGGCGGAAGCGAATGTGCAGGCCGTCGCCCGCGCGACGCATCACCTGTCGCAGGCAATCGGCGAGGTCAGTGCCCGCGTCCACGAATCAAATCAGGTCGCCGGCCGCGCCGCAGGCAAAGCCGACGAGACGCAGGACGCGGTCAACAGCCTCTCCGATGCGGCCGAACGGATCGGCGGCAGTGTCGTACTCATCAGCAATATCGCCGCGCAGACCAATATGCTGGCGCTCAATGCGACGATTGAGGCGGCCCGCGCGGGCGAGGCAGGCCGCGGTTTCGCCATTGTCGCGCAGGAGGTCAAGAATCTCGCCCTGGCGACCTCGCGCGCAACCTCGGAGATCGATGCGCAGGTCGCCGGCATCCAGGCGGCGACCCAGCACGTCGCCTCGTTCATCGCCACTATTGCCAAGACGACGCAACAGGTGAGCGCCATCGCCATCGCTGCCGAGACCGCCGTCGCGGAACAGGAGATCGCAACCCGCGAGATTGCGCGGCGCGCCGAACAGGCTTCGTCAGGCACCCACGAGATGACCGGGAACATCATCGGCGTGACCGAAGCGGCCAGCAGTTCGAGCACCGCCGCCAAACAAGTGCTTGACCTCGCGACGCTGCTCACGCGCCAATCCGAAATTCTGTCGAAGCAGGTGCGCGACTTCCTGACCATGGTGCGCGCCGCCTGAGCCGAATGGCGAAATTGACCCAGGGCGGCTTGATGCCTATGTCTTGGGCTGATTTCACCCGATCATCGCCATGGCCCTGAGACCGATCCTCATTCTTCCCGACAAAAGGCTTCGCCAGAAAGCCCAGCCCATCGCCGCCGTCGACGACGCCATCCGCGCGCTGATGGACGATATGCTGGAGACGATGTACGCGGCACCCGGCATCGGCCTCGCCGCGACGCAAATCGGCGAGATGAAGCGCCTCCTCGTCCTCGACGTGGCCAAGCGTCAGGACGAGGAAGCAAGCGCCGAGCCGATGGTCTTTGCCAATCCGGACATCGTCTGGTCGTCGGAGGAGCTCTCGACCTATAACGAGGGCTGCCTCTCGATTCCGGAAATCTACGAGGAGGTCGAACGGCCGGCGCGCATCCGGGTGCGTTATCTCGATCGAGACAACAGACAACAGGAAATCGAGGCCGACGGCATTCTCGCCACCTGCCTTCAGCACGAGATCGATCATCTGAACGGCGTGCTGTTCATCGATCATATCTCGCGGCTGAAGCGCGAGATGATCTCCAAGAAATTCGTCAAGGCCGCCAAGCGCGACGCCGAAGACGCCAAGCAGGATAAGGACGAGACGGAGGCCAAACCGGCCCGATTGGAAGGCTGAGCGCCTTGCGCACCGTTTTCATGGGCACGCCCGCGTTCGCCGTGCCGGTCCTGACCGAGATTGCGGCGCGGGGCCATGAGATCGCGGCAGTCTATACGCGAGCGCCCAAGCCCGCCGGCCGGCGCGGCCTTGAAACCCTGCCCTCGCCGGTCGCTCTCGCCGCGACGAAACTTGGGCTCCCCGTCTTCACCCCAACAAGTCTGCGGACGGCCGAAGCCGCGGCGCTCTTTGCGAGCCACGCGGCCGAGGTTGCGGTCGTCGTCGCCTATGGGCTCATTCTGCCGAAAGCCATTCTCGACGCGCCGGCCCAGGGCTGCCTCAATCTGCATGCCTCGCTCTTGCCGCGCTGGCGCGGCGCCGCGCCGATCCAGCGCGCGATCATGGCCGGCGACCGCGAGACCGGCGTCGCGGTGATGCGCATGGACGAAACGCTCGATACCGGCCCCGTCGCGCTCGTCGAACGCATTCCCATCAGCCAAGAGATGACGGCGGGCGAATTACACGACCGGCTCTCCGATCTCGGCGCCGGCCTGATGGGCCGCGCACTGGAGCTTCTGGCGCGCAAGGCTCTGGTCTTCACGCCGCAGGCAGCGAGCGGCGTCACCTACGCCGAGAAGATCACCAAGGCCGAAGCCTTGATCGACTGGTCGCGCGACGCGGCCGACCTGCATAATCTCGTGCGCGGATTGTCACCCTTTCCAGGCGCCGTTTTCCTTACCGATCTCGGCAAGGGGCCGGAACGAATCAAAGTTCTCCGGGCGCATGTCGTCGCGGGCGTTGGAGCGCCGGGCCTCGTCCTCGACGATGAATTGACCATTGGCTGCGGCCGCGGCGCGCTGCGATTGCTCGAGGTGCAACGCGCCGGCCGCGGGCCAATGCCGGCCCGTGAATTTCTGCACGGCGCGCGGCTCCCGCGCGGCACACAGCTTCCCGCCTGATGCCGCGCTACAAGCTCACCATCGAATATGACGGCACCGGCCTTGTCGGCTGGCAGCGGCAGGCAAACGGCCCGTCGATCCAAGCCGCCGTCGAAAGCGCGCTTGCCGCAATCACCGGCGCCGACATTCCGATCCGGGGCGCCGGCCGTACCGACGCCGGCGTTCATGCCTTGGGCCAAGTCGCGCATGCCGACCTCGCCCGCGACTGGCGCCCTGACGTTTTGCGCGATGCGCTCAATGCGCATTTGCGGCCAAGCCGGATCGCCATCGTCCTCGCCGAACCCGTCCCCGACACGTTCGATGCCCGCTTTTCCGCCGTCCGCCGGCATTATCTCTATCGGATCACCAACCGCCGTTCACCGCTGACGCTTGAAGCGGGGCGTGCCTGGCTCGTCAAACGCAAGCTCGACGCCGAAGCCATGAATGCGGCCGCACAGATTCTTGTCGGCCGGCACGATTTCTCGACCTTTCGCGATGCCGAATGCCAAGCGGCAAGCCCGGTGCGGACCCTCGAACGGCTTGACGTCGTCCGGCAAGGCGACAGCATCGAGATTTATGCCAGCGCGCGGTCCTTCTTGCATCATCAGGTGCGCTCGATGGTCGGCTCGCTCGAACATGTCGGCGCCGGCAAATGGACCCACCAGGACTTGAGAGCCGCGCTCGAAGCGCGCGACCGCCGCCGCTGCGGCATGGTGGCGCCGGCCGCCGGCCTTTATTTTCTATCGGTCGATTACCCGAAGCTCAGCCGTGACGAGGCGGTGCCCGAAGGCCGCGATCATTCCAAACAGCCCGGGAATTGACGAAAAAATTTATGGTTAACCGGGGTTTAAGAGAAGACAGCGCCGACGATCATGCTATAAGAATAGGCAAGCAAGAAACGGGCCGCGAAGCCCTGCCCTTCCGTCGGGGGTTGTATCGAGTATGGCGCTGACCACCAAGCTTCTTCTTCGCCAGGGCCAGTCCCTGGTGATGACGCCGCAGCTCCTCCAGGCGATCAAGCTTCTCCAATTCTCCAATGTGGAGCTTGCCGCCTTCGTCCAGGACGAGCTCGAGCGCAATCCGCTGCTGGAACGCGCCGAAGATGCGCCCGATGCCGACGTGCCGGGCGACGCCGGCCAAAGCGACGAGGCAGGCAGCGCCGATTTCAACGAGGCGGGCGAAGCCGAGTGGAGTTCCGAATCCTTTGCCACCGACCGCACCACGTTGGAGGCGAGCCTCGGCACGGAACTGTCCAACGCCTTTGACGATGACCGCGCCCCGACCCCGGCCGAGCACGTTCCGGCGGGCGAAGGCTTGTCGCTTTCGGCAAATTCCTGGTCCGGCGCACCCGCCCCGGCGGCGGACGGCGAGGCAACCAATCTCGAAGCCTATGTCGCGGCCGAGCTCAGCCTGCGCGATCATCTCGCTGCGCAACTGGCACTCGCCACCAAAGATCCGGTCGATCGGGTCATCGGCCAGGCGATCATCGATTCGATCGATGATGCCGGCTATCTGGCCGATTCTCCGGCCGAGATCGCGCTGCGCCTCGGTGCCCCGGTCGAACGGGTGGAAAAGCTTCTCTCGGTCATCCAGACGTTCGAGCCGGCGGGCGTCGGCGCCCGCAACCTCGCCGAATGTCTGTCGATCCAGTTGCGCGAGAAAGACCGTCTCGATCCCGCCATGCAGGCTCTCGTCAGCCGCCTCGATCTCGTCGCCAAGCGCGATTACGCGGGCTTGCGCAAGCTTTGCGGCGTCAGCGCCGAAGATATTTCGGACATGATCGCGGAGATCAAGCAGCTCGATCCCAAGCCCGGCCGCGCCTTCGGCGGCGGCACCGTGCAGCCGGTCGTCGCCGATGTCATCATCCGCGCTTTGCCGGACGGATCCTGGCATGTCGAACTGAATGCCGACGTCCTGCCGCGTCTGCTCGTCAATCAAGTGTATGCGACGCGGGTTGCGCGGGCGAAAGCCAATGACGTCGACCGCTCCTTCCTTTCCAATTGCCTGCAGACGGCCAATTGGCTGACCAAGAGCCTCGAACAGCGCGCCCGCACCATTCTCAAAGTCGCGAGCGAAATCGTCCGTCAGCAGGATGCCTTTTTCGCGCATGGCGTCGAGCATTTGCGGCCGCTCAATCTGAAGGCCATCGCCGACGCGATCGGCATGCACGAATCGACCGTGTCGCGCGTCACCTCGAACAAATATATTTCGACGCCGCGCGGGCTTTTCGAACTGAAATATTTCTTCACGGCGTCCATCGCTTCGCATAGCGGCGGCGACGCGCATTCGGCGGAAGCGGTGCGATTCCGTATCAAACAAATGATCGAGCACGAATCCGACAGCGACATTCTCTCCGACGATGCCATCGTCGAACGATTGAAAAAATCGAATGTGGAGATTGCCCGCCGCACTGTCGCCAAATATCGCGAAAGCCTGCGTATTCCCTCGTCAGTCGAGCGCCGGCGGATGCGCGGCCTGCATTGAACCGTTCAAATGTTGCACGCTTTTAATGCTTTCAGGAAGAGCTTGAAACGCCTCGCAATTAGCGCACTTGCCGCATTGCGTTGCAGTTATGCTCAAGCAGTTTTCCTCGCTGTGCACGGCTGGTTTTGTCAACCCATTGACTTCACGACGCGAGACTCCTAACCCTGAAGCAACCGCCGATGAACGGCGGGCCGTGTTGGGGCGACAGTGAATTGGAGGTAAACCAATGACATTGCGCGTCTCTGGAAAAAATATCGATATCGGGGATTCTCTTCGCACTTACGTCGGCGCGCGACTCGACCTTGTTGTCTTGAAATACGCGGCCGAACCGACCGGCGGTCATGTGACAATCGAGCGCGAGGGCTCGGGCTTTCGCACCGATTGCACGCTGCATCTCGATTCCGGGATAACCTTGCAGGCTGAAGGCGAAGCGCCGGACGCCTATACGAGCTTCAACAAAGCGGCAGATCGGATCGAGAACAGGCTGCGCCGGCAAAAGGACCGCAGCAAGGTCCGCGCTGCCAATGGCGTTCCGGCGCCGGCCTTTGCGGCGGTGTCGCAATCGGATTCTTCGAGCGCCCCCGAGAGCTTCGGAGCGGCTGATGAGGCGAGCGATGCCAATCCTGTCGTGATCGCCGAATCCGTCGCCGGACTCGAGGAAATGTCGGTCTCGGCGGCGGTCGAAAGGCTCGATTCCAGCGATATGCCGGTGGTCTTCTTTCATCACGCCGGCGACCATCACGCCAACCTCGTCTATCGCCGCGCCGACGGCAATATCGGTTGGATCGACCTCAGCACGTCTGCAAAAGCCTTGTCCCTCTAACCCCTTGGACTTGCGCGCGGGAGAGGCCATATGGCCCCTTGCCGCGCCGGCCCCCTGCGCGGTGCACAACATGGCTCTCTCTTCGAGCGTCCGGAAGTTGGAAGTCAATATTCCCATGCGGCTCACGGATTTGATTGCCCCCGATGCCGTCGTCGCCTCGTTGCGCGCCGGCACGAAGAAGCTCGTTCTGCAGGAACTGAGCGAGCGGGCGGCCCGTATTTCCGGCCTGCCGCCGCGTGAAATCTTCAACGCGCTGCTGCAGCGCGAACGGCTTGGCTCGACCGGCACCGGCAGCGGTGTCGCGCTACCACACGCCAAGCTCAAGAAATGCCAGCGCATATTCGGGGTTTTCGCGCGACTCGAAAAGCCGGTCGATTTCGAATCCATTGACGGCGAACCCGTCGATCTCGTGCTGATGCTTGTGGCGCCGGAATTTGCCGGCGCCGATCATTTGAAGGCGCTGGCGCGTGTCGCCCGGGTTCTCCGCGACATCACCATCGCCGCGAAACTGCGGGCGACGCACGACCCCGCCGCGCTCTACGCCGTCCTGACCCAGGAACCGGCCTCAAACGCCGCTTAACGGCGCCGCTTTCGCCGGCTGGACCGGGCCGGAACATGCGCTAGATTGCGGCCATGTCGAGCGATCCCGAAATCGCCATTACAACCTCTTCCGTTCCGGCTCTGCTGGACGAGGCTGCAGCGCGCTTTCCGCATCATGTCGCCATCGATTTTTTCGGCCGGAAGCTGACCTATGCGGAATTAGCGCGCCGTGTCGACCGCGTCGCGCGCGGCTTCCAGAATATCGGCGTCGAGCGCGGCACCCGGGTCGGCCTTTGTTTGCCGAATTCACCCTACTTCATCATCGCCTATTACGCGGTGCTGAAGGCGGGCGGCGTCATCGTCAATTTCAATCCGCTCTATGTCGCGCGCGAAATCGCCCAGCAGATCGAGAATTCCGGCACGACGATCATGGTGACGCTCGATGTCGCCAAAATCTATCCGACGATCGCCGAAGTCCTTGAGACAAGCTCGCTCAAAAAAGTCGTCGTCTGCTCGCTGCGCGCGGCGCTGCCGCCGCTCAAGGGCCTCCTCTTTGGGTTCTTCAAGGCCAAGGAACTGGCGCGAATTCCGCGCGACGAAAGACATATTCCGTTCGCGCGCCTGCTGGCCGATCACACGCCGCCGGCGCGTGTCGCCATCAATCCGGCGATCGACCTTGCCGTGCTTCAATATACCGGCGGCACGACTGGCGTGCCGAAAGGCGCGATGCTCAGCCACGCCAATCTCACCGCCAATGTCGCGCAGATCAGGGATCGCGTGCCGGTGCTGCGCCCAGGGCAGGAACGCGCGCTGGTGCTGCTGCCGTTGTTTCACGTCTTCGGCATGACCACGTGCATGAATTTCTGCATTTCGCTCGGTGCCGAGCTGGTGCTGTTGCCGAGTTTCGATCTCGCGCAAGTGCTGGAATTCATCATCAAGAAAAAGCCGACGCTTTTCCCCGGCGTGCCGAGCCTTTTCGCCACCGTGAGCCATAAGGCGGAACACGAAAAATTCGATCTGTCGTCGATCCGTTATTGCATCTCGGGCGGCGCATCGCTGCCGCTCGAGACGCGCCAGCGGTTTGAAGCGTTGACGGGCTGCAAGCTGGTTGAAGGCTACGGCCTGACCGAGGCCGCGCCCGTCGTGGCCGCCAACGCGCTCGATGCGCCCTACAAGAATGAATCGGTCGGGCCGCCGCTCAAGGGATTGACCGTCGAGATTCGCTCCCTCGACGACCCGACAAAAATTTTGCGTACCGGCGAACGCGGCGAAATCTGTCTGCGCGGGCCCAATATCATGGCCGGCTATTGGCGCAATCTGGAAGAGACGAAAGCGGTCTTCATCGACGGCGCGCTACGCACCGGCGACGTCGGCTATCTCGACAAGGACGGCGACCTCTTCCTGGTCGATCGGATCAAAGACATCATCATCTGCAACGGCTTCAAAATCTATCCGCGCATGATCGAGGAAGCTCTGTTGCAACATCCCGCCGTCGCCGAGGCGGTCGCCATTGGCGTCGCCGATCCGGTGCGCGGGCAGGTGCCGAAGGCCTTCGTGACGCTGCTGCCGGGGACGGCAGCGACGCCGGCCGACCTGCTCGACTTCCTCAGAACACATCTCTCGCGGCTCGAACTGCCGCGCGCCATTGAAATCCGCGCGACGCTTCCCAAAACCAATATCGGCAAGATCAGCCGCAAGGATTTGGTTGTGGAAGAAACGCGAAATTCCGCGTCCGCCTCGGCCTGATGGCGAACCCGCGCGCAAGGCCCGCAGAGGCCGCCACTCAAAGCCTGCTGCCGCCGCGCTTCGCGGAATTTTTCACCCGGCGCGGCTGGACGCCCCGGCCGCACCAGCTTTCCCTCCTGAAACATGCCGAAGCCGGCGAAGACGTGCTTCTCATCGCGCCAACCGGCGCCGGCAAGACGCTTGCAGGCTTTCTGCCGACGCTTGTCGATCTCGACCGGCCGCGCAATCGGCGCGGCCTGCATACGCTTTATCTTTCGCCGCTGAAGGCGCTCGCGACCGATGTCGCCCGCAACCTCGACATCCCCATCGCCGAAATGGGCCTCAAGGTGCGGGCCGAAACGCGCACCGGCGATACGTCAGTGTCGAAGCGCCAGCGCCAGCGCCGCGATCCGCCCGATATCCTGCTGACGACTCCCGAACAACTCGCCCTGCTGCTTGCGAGCGCCGACGCACGCCATCTCTTTGCCGATCTGAAGCGCGTCGTGATCGACGAATTGCATTCGCTCACGGCCTCCAAACGTGGCGATCTGCTGAGCCTCGATCTCGCCAGGCTGCGCCAGATTGCGCCGCAGATGCGCGCAACGGGCCTCTCGGCGACGGTGCGCGATCCGGACGAATTGCGCCGCTGGCTCGTCTCGCAGACGGATGGCGCGATGGCGCATCTCGTCACCGCACCGCCCGGCGCCAGGCCCGACATTTCGATCCTCGACACGACCGAGCATCTGCCCTGGTCCGGACACACCACCCGCCATGCGATTGCGGAAGTATATGGCCTGATCAGGCAGGCGCATATGAGCCTCGTCTTCGTCAATACGCGGGCGCTGGCGGAATTTGCCTTCGCCGAACTCTGGCGCATCAACGAGGACAAATTGCCGATAGCGCTGCATCACGGTTCGCTCGATGTCGGCCAGCGCCGCCGCGTCGAAGCCGCGATGGCGGAAGGCCGGCTGAAGGCCGTCGTCTGTACCTCGACGCTCGATCTCGGCATCGACTGGGGCGATGTCGATCTCGTCGTCAATCTCGGCGCCCCGAAAGGCGCTAGCCGGCTGATGCAGCGCATCGGCCGCGCCAACCACCGGCTCGACGAGCCGTCGCGCGCGATCCTGGTGCCCTCGAACCGGTTCGAGGTGCTCGAATGCCGCGCCGCCGTCGATGCGGCTTATGCCGGCGAGCAGGATACGGCCGTGGCGCGCCGCGGCGCTCTCGATGTCCTCTGTCAACATGTCCTCGGAATGGCCTGTGCCGAGCCCTTTTTCGCCGAGGATCTCTTTCGCGAAGTGACCTCGGCCGAACCCTATCGCGATCTGACACGCGAGGAATTCGAGGCCGCTGTCGCCTTCGTCGCGCATGGCGGCTACGCACTTGCCGCCTATGAGCGCTTCGCCAAGATCAAGCAGCAAAAGGATGGCTCCTGGCGCATCGCCAACGGCCGCGTCGCGCAGACCTATCGCATGAATGTCGGCACGATCGTCGAAGCCGACATGCTGAAAGTGCGCCTCGTGCGCGGCAAAGCGGAGAATCCGGGCCAAAATTACACTGGGCCGTTGCGGCGCGGTGGGCGCATCCTCGGCCAGATCGAGGAATATTTTCTTGAGACGCTGGCGCCGCACGACACGTTTCTGTTCGGCGGCGAAATCCTTGCCTTGCAAGGCATCGTCGAGAACGAGGCGCTGGTCTCCCGCGCCCATGCCGAGGTGCCGAAAATTCCCTCTTACGACGGCGGCAAATTTCCGCTTTCGACGCATCTCGCCGCGCGGGTGCGCGCGATGGTCGCCGATCCCAAGCAATGGCATGAACTGCCCGAGCCCGCCGGCGAATGGCTGAGCCTGCAAGCGCAACGCTCGGCGCTGCCGCCGCCCGGCCATCTGCTCGTCGAGACGTTTCCGCGCGGAAACCGATTCCATCTTGTCGCCTATCCGTTCGAAGGACGGCTCGCGCATCAGACGCTCGGCATGCTGCTGACCCGGCGCATGGAGCGCATGGGGTTGAAACCGCTCGGCTTCGTCGCCAATGATTATGCGCTCGGGACCTGGGGCGCGACCGATATCGGCGCGGCGATCAAGGCAAAGCGCGCGAGCCTCGCATCGCTCTTCGCGGAGGATATGCTGGGCGATGATCTCGAAGCCTGGCTGCTCGAATCCTCGCTGATGAAACGCAGCTTCCGCAATTGCGCGATCATCTCCGGCATGATCGAGCGCAATTACCCGGGCCGCGAGAAGACCGGCCGGCAGATCACCGTTTCCACCGATCTCATCTACGATGTCCTGCGCCGGCATGAGCCGGACCATATTCTCCTGCGCGCGACGCGCCAGGACGCCGCTCTCGGGCTGCTTGACCTGCCCCGTATCGCTGCCATGCTCTCGCGCGTCAAAGGCCGAATCATGCATAAAGCGTTGAAACGCGTGTCGCCGCTGGCGGTGCCGATTTTGCTCGAAATCGGCCGCGAACCTGTCTATGGCGAAGCGCGCGAGGCGATCCTGGCGGAGGCATCGGCGGCGCTCGCCAAGGAAGCGGCCGAAGGCTGAGATACGAATTCAAAAATGAATATTGCGATTGGACAAGACAGCCGCCACAGCCGCGTTCCCGCGCTCCATCTTGGCGCCGCAAGCTTCGTCGCCGATGCGATGGGCGCGCTTTACTGGCCGGAAGAAAGACTGCTCGTCGTCGCCGACCTGCACCTCGAAAAAGGCTCGGCCTATGCGCGCCGGCGCATTTTCCTGCCGCCCTACGATACGGCCATGACGCTTGCGGCGCTCGCCGCCCTTATCGCCCGCTATACGCCCCGTACCTTGATCGCGCTCGGCGATTCCTTCCACGATGTCGAAGGGGGCGAGCGGCTGCCAAGCCAATATCGCGCCAGCTTGCGGCATTTGCAGGCCGGCCGGCAGTGGATCTGGATTGCCGGCAATCACGATCCGCATTTGCCGGCGGACCTCGGCGGCGCCCGGCACGACGAACTCATGATCGCCAATATCACCTTCCGCCACGAGCCGAAGGCCGCGGCAGCGGAGATCGAAATCGCCGGGCATCTGCATCCCGTCGCGCGCGTCGCCGGCAGCACGGGTTCGGTGCGGCGACGCTGTTTCCTCAGCGATGGAACGCGCTGCATTCTGCCCGCCTTCGGCGCTTATGCCGGCGGCCTCAATCTGCACCACCCCGCCTTTGCGCCGCTGTTCGCCGGCCGCGAGCGCATCGCCCATGTCATGGGCCGCGAGCGCGTCTATCAAATCTCGCACCGGCATTGCCTGCCGGATTAGATCGCCCGATCGCGCCCGGCTCGTCGGTAAAATCCGCGCGAGCGTTTTGACTTCGCGCTGCATCGCGCCATTTACGCCTCGCGTGCGTCGAGAGGGGGTGTGATGAAGCGGCGATTAGCCTTGAATTTTCTTGTGCTTTTCCTTGCAGGCTGTGCCGACGATAGCGTTGATGTCGCCAGGGAAGCCCGCACCAGCCTCCTCGGAATGTCCGAGCTTCAGCTTGAGTCCTGCCTCGGCCTGCCCGACCAAAAAGTGAGCGATCACAAGACGACGCTCTTTATGTACAACGCCAATTCCTCACACAGTGTCAGCTTGACCGTTCCGATCATCAATTTCGTCGGCGCCTCGTTCACCGGCTATTGTCACGCGACGTTCCGGATCGAGAAGAACCGCGTCGTTGCAGTGAATTACAGCGGCGATACCGACGATCCGATCGGCGGCGGCAAGGATGCCGTCTGCGCGCCCATCGTGCGCGCCTGCTACGCCGAGCGCGCCAGCGCACAGCCCTGAGCTTGCCCGAATTGCCTGCCCTCATCATCGTGCTATGAGAGGTATCGTTCGGCGGAAGGGGACGCATGGCAATGCAAGGGATATTGAGGCCGGGTCAATGGCTGGCGACGCTTGTCGCACTGGGGCTCGTCAGCACGCAGGCCGAGGCGGCCGCCAGCGCGACGATGATGGGCAATATTGGTGATGCCAATAGGGCCTCGGGCCTCATCCGCCATTTCAGCCTCGACACGGGGACGCGCACGATGCAGGCGACCGCCGCCGTGCCGCAGGGAGGCGTCAGCCTGGAAGTCATCCGCAAGGTGACGATCCAAACCGCACATGGCATCTGCGCCGATCCGCGCGGCGCCGGCTGGACCTTGAAGGTTTATCTGCCCGATCAATCCGAGCCGATCGCGACCTGCCGCTTCCGCTAGTCAGAGCATCGACACTTTCGGCTTTTGGCCGAAGCTCAACGCCGGCTCGGGCGCCGTGCGCGCATTCGTCGTAATCACCGGCATCACCACGTCGTTGGCCGAAGCCGCCGGCGTGCGGGCATGGAAGCGCGCGACCGTAGCCTTCGCCGCAGCAAGTTGATCCGCCGACAGCCGCGCGCCGACATCGTCGCGCTTGGCCGCCGAATCCTGATCGCCTTGCCGCGCCGCGATGGCAAACCAGACGTAGGACGCGGAGAAATCTTGCGGCACGCCCATGCCGCGCGCCAGCAGCACGGCATAATTATATTGGCTGTCACGGACGCCGAATTCGGCCGCGCGCTTGAACCATTGAGCCGCCGTCGCATAATCCGGCCGGCCGCTGTCGCCGCCATCCGCCGCAAGCACCGCAAGATTGTGCATGGCGCGGATATTGCCGGCCGCCGCCGCCTTCTGATAGAGCGCCTGCGCCTTGCCGATGTCGCGCGAGACGCCAAGGCCTTTTTCGTAAAAGGACGCCAAGCGGTATTGGGCCGGAGCGAAACCCTGCGCCGCCGCCTTTTCGTACCATTGCGCCGCGGCCTTCAAGTCGCGCGGCATGAAGCGCGCATCGGTATATTCGGTGGCGAGCGCGAATTGGGCTGAGACATCGCCGGCGCGGGCTTGATCGCGCAAGTCGTTGAGCGACATTTCTCGCGGTTTTTGCGCCTGGACGGCGGGCTGCCGCGGAATGGACCCGGTGACGATCGGGTCGGTGCCGGCGGCTGACCCGGCCCCGGGCGGCGCCGGCGGCGGCGTGACGATCGAATTCGGCGACAAAGCGCTGTCGTCGACTTTGGCGGCGCTCGTCATCGCCGCGACCGGTGGCGGAGGCGGCGGCGCCGAGGCGACGATTGCCGGCGGCGTCTCGAAGTCCGAGACCTTCATCGGCGGATGGCCGAGGCTCTTCAACACAGCATAAGCGCCGACGGCGACGAAAATCGCCGCGAGCGACAAGACAACCGGGCGGCGGTAATGGGCGATGAGCGTCGCAAGGCCGCCCTTGGCCTCGGCCGGCGCCGCCGGCCGCGACTGCGCCTGTATCGTGGCTGCGGTCTCGCGCTGCGCCGCCCGCGCGGCGCGGCGCGCCGCGGCGATGAATTCGGACCGCGAGGCCGGCGCCTCAAGCGAATCGAACTGCGCCGGCGGCGTCGCGGCGCCGGAATTGCCATTCTCACGGCGGCCGGGAAAACCGGTGCCCGGTTCGATCAAAAAATCTTCCGGAGCGGTCGCCGGGGCGTCCGGGGCCGCGGTGCTGCGGCCGCGCGGCTCGACAAACGGCGGCGGTGAGGGCGGCGGATTTTGCGGCGGTGCCGGATTGCGCGGCGCAAGTCCCGGCTCGGCGGCGGGACGGCCGCCCGGTTCGCCGCGGCGATCGGTCAATTCCGCTTCGAAGGTCGAAAGCCGCTCGACCACCTTTTCCAGCGTCTCGTGAACCGCGTTCAATGTCGAAAGGGTGCGCTGGTCGGCCTGCGCCTGCTTTGCCCGCAGGTCGCCAAGCTCTTCGGCGATCCGCTCTTGGTCCAAGCCATAACCCGGCGCACCGGCCAAGGCCTCGCGCACGGCGCTGCGCGCCGTCTGTTCCGCCGTTTCGAGGCTGGCGACGCGGGTGCGTTCGAACTCGCCGAACAATTCGCTGATCGTGCGCTCGAGCCCGCTCAGCGAAACGGACGGATTGCCATGGTCCATCCGCTGCGCAAGCGCGGTGATCTGCTCTTCCAGCGCTTCGATGGCACGCTGGTCCGCCTGCGGCGCGATCGCGCGCTCGATCTTCTCGGACAGCGAGCGCACCAGATTTTCGAGCGCGCTGGTGTCAGGCGCGGCTTGGCGCTGAACATCGGCGATCCGCGCCGACAGCCCTTCATGCACAGTGTCGATCCGATCGGAGAGATCACGATAGCGGCTTTGATCGCGCGCCGCGTTCAGCGATTCATCGACCTTGGCGGCAATCTCCTCCAGCCGCGCCTCGATGGCGGCAAAGGGCGCGGCATCGCGCTGCGGCGCGACGAAGCCTTCATAGACGGTCGCGACCGGGTGCTGGGCGAGGCTCTCGGCGAGTTCCGTCACCTGCCGCTCGATCCGCTCGATCGGCAGCGGCCGGGCGATGGCCGCAGAGAGGAGATCGCGGATTTCGCGCGTCTGCGCCTGGATATGGCCGAAGGCTGCGGGATCGATGCCGCTGCGGCCGAGATCGTCGATCTTGATCCCGAGCTTGCGCAATTCGCCTTCGAGGCCCTTGATCGTCATGCGCGGATCGATCTCGGCCAGCGACTGGCGCAGTTCGGCGACGAGTTCTTCCATCGGCCGCAGAATGGCGTCCTTCATGCCGTCGCTGCGCGAGTCCTCGATCTTCTGCGACAGGCCGCGGATGGCGGCTTCGACCGTCGCCACCGAGCCGCGCGAGGCGACATCGCGCAAAGCCTCGGACATGGTGGCGATCTCGGTGCGCAATTTGTCGAGATTGCAGACCGGCGGCGCGGCATAACGTGCCGCCTGCTCGCGCTGCATCGCGTCGAGCCGCGCGGCAAGGCCGGCGATATCGTTTTGCAAAGTGACGAGCGAGGCCGCGCGGGGACGCGCTTCGCCGCGCTGTGCAGGCGGCGCGAAGGCCCGCCAATCTTCGAGCTCGTGCTGGCGGCGCGAGACTTCCGCGATCGCCGCGCCGAGCGAGGGGCGCCGCGGCGTCTCGCGCGGCAGCACCGGCGCCGG